>JBBKWP010000273.1:0-3996 GCA_037968995.1 Candidatus Xenobia bacterium | reverse complement strand
CACCACAATCAAATTCCGAAGATCGATGCAGCAATCGCTGTCGAGCGGAAGGAAATAGCGACCCTGGACCACGATCACTTCGACACCGTCGGGCAGGTCTGAAAAAAAGGTGGCCCAGGGTTTCTTTAAGGTAAGAAAGTCTATTATGGGTAGGAACAATGATCGTTAAAAGCACGTCGGAAGTGTGCGATGCAGTGCCGCTCATCGTCATCGAACCCTATTTTGGTCCTGGACGAAGCTTCCTCCCATCGCTTCTTGTTGTGACCGGAACGGAAGTCGTCCGGCGGGGACCATTGAGGTATAGTGACTAAGGAATACTTAAGGAGATGGTCGGAAGTACCAGATGACGCGGCGGGACTAGGTGAGCATTTCTACAGAGGGAGCCGCTCCGAGCGCACTGGCCAGCTCCGCGAACTTCTTGTCGAAGGTGACAAATTTCTCTACTGACCTCGAGCCCGCCAGGTGTAAAGCATCAGCGAAGTCCATCCCCTGCGAGTGCCAAGTCAAAGCCAGCAGAATTTGCTCGGAGTTCTCCGCTGCGACCTGAGGAAGCCCCAAAACAGCGCGTAGAGCGGCGTTGATCTTGCCCTTCGGGAACTTGTATGAGTAGCGAAGGACCCTCTCGGTCTCCAGCAGCACAGTTTTGGTCAAAAAGATGGATTGAGTTTCAAGCGCGTCCTTGGCCAGGGACGCTTGGCGCTCGTCGTCTCTAGTCAAGAAGCGAACCAGGACATTTGTGTCAATCGCGGTCGACAACTCGACGGGCCCCCTCAGCTATTCCAGCTTCCATGTCTTCCACGGACAGCGCGGGCCCGTCGTACGAAAGGCAGCCAAAGACATCGTCTAACTTCGACTCTTGGAACGTCCGCAGCGGAGTCAGAAGGATGGAGTCTCCGAACTCGCTGACTTGAAACTCGTCACCGGGCTTCAGACCTTTCAACAGCCTGAAGGCCTTGGGAATGATAATCTGGCCCTTGCTAGAGAGCCTAGTTTCTTCAATCATAGCGCGTTCTCCGTAAGAAAATTGTAAGACGACGGGGTGGGAGTGTCAAGATTCTTAGGACAATTTTGGCAAGACTGCCTGAAGGTGAAAGACATCACTCAAGGGTTTTGAAAACTTTAGGATCTATTTCCGCAAAGCCCCAGCCCGCTTCAGATCCGCTGCGAAAACTACAATCTCGTCGCGAAGTTCGGTGGCCTTTCGAGTCAGTTCCAAACGGTCTTGAGGGCTGATGGGTGAGACCTTGCTTTGGTGACCCGCGACGAGTTCGGCGAGCCGAGCGTTGAGGATGTCGATGTCATCGGTCTCCTTGGCTTCCTGGGCTTGGGGAATGACCTCCGATAATCGGGCCTGAAGGTCTTCGAGCGTGGTATTGAGTTCTTTCTCACCCATGGGAGGTATGTTCTTTTGGCTGTAATCGAGGTCCACCACGGCGACCGGCTTGGGCCCCGGTTGGAATTTTGGTTTGACGTCGGTGTCCTTTGGGGGCTCCACCATGAGCGAACCTGCCGTTTCCAGTGTGCGATTCCGCCGTGCCCTGAGGTCCGCGGCTTTGTCCACCTGACCTTGGGTCAGATCGATGGCCGCCACTTCTTCGGGTGAGGGGTCGCGAGTCAGGGTCACCTTGATCTCTGGGGATTTTTGGTCGGCGACCGGGAGGTCAAAGGTCTCGACCTTTTTTTCAGAATCGCTCTCCTCAAAATCCTGTACCACGTAGGCCGCCCTCTCTTCCTTATTGGTCTCCCTCATGTCTTGTAGCTTCATGAGGCCCCACGCCCCGAGAGCAGCCAGCATCACGCCCGACAGCAAGAGATAACGAAGAGAACTGGGAGAACGGGGAGCCTTATCCTCTGTGGTGAGCGTAGGCTCCGTGACCGGACGGTCGGTTTGTGAATCCGCGCTCATTGTTCCCGCTCCATAGCTTCGGCTACGGGGAGAGCGTCTGCCTGTGGCTCCGTCGTCGTCGCCGCTGGGGAGAGAGATGACACCTCGGGTTGCCAATCCTGAGTCTCGCGTCCGGCTTCGGGATAGCGCACGGGACCGTTGGTTGAGCCCTCCACTCCGGTCAAGGCCTGGGGAGAACGCACCTCTGCTTGGCCGGTCTCCGTGCCGTAATAGACCGCTGCCGCTTCTGAAGGCTGAAAAGCCGTGACCTCGGGGTCCTCCACACCGAATCCTGAAAGTCCCCATATTCCAAGAGCGAAGAGAAGTGCCACTACGAAGATGCCTAGAGGGCGTACTCTAGGAGAGCGGCGATGGCTCGTGCTCGGCTGTTCGGTTTTCATGGCGTTAGCGTCCTTACTGATATGGCGGTCAGGGTCCATGATAGCGGGGCCGATGATTTGAAAACATCGCGCTTGGGTCCCAACAGGGGCATCCTAGAGTGTACTGGTCGGCCGGCCTAACGCCGCTTAGTACTCAACGATGCGCACATCCGTGTGAATGAAATCCTTGCCTTTGAAAAGGAGCGGCTCATCGACAGCCTTCGCTAGCGCATAAGCGAAGCAATCGCCAAAGTTCAACCCAGCCGGGTGACCAGTTCCTTTACCAAAGTCCCTATAGGCAGCGCGAGCTATGCGGGCCTGAACCTCGGTGACGGGTTCTATCCGAACATTCGCAACCCGAAGAAGTTCATCAAAACTTCGGCTCGCCAAGGGACTTCGGCTTGAGTCTATCACCGCCGCCGTTTCGACAAAATTTGCGGCAGAGAGTCCCCAGCTTGAGTTCTTCTCGAGAGCTTTTGCCAGACGTTCAGCCTCTGGCTCAGCCCTCAGAATCGCGATGAGAGCGGAACTGTCAACAATCATTGAGGCAGGCCGTTGGAGTCATAGAGCATTTCGCCGTGGTCTAAGGTCCGAACATCTTGGGAGAGATGAACCGAGCAACTTCGACCTATTTGAAGTAAACGCTCGCTCGTTTGCTTCTTCGAGGCGGCTCGTTCGAGACGTTCGCGCAAGGCCCGGGTGACGGCCACGGTCAGGCTCTCACCGGTTATCTGGGCAAGTTCTCGAGCTAGACGATGCGCTTCCTCATTTTTGATATTCAGACTCATATTCTACCTTTCTACCTCTTTCTGTTGTTATTCTACCATCAAACGGTACCCTCGAGAAGACCGGGATTCAGAAAGCGTCCTCCTCACTGTGACCAGATGTTCAAATCCCTGTGACCTCTCAAGACGAGATATGGTCCATGATAGGTGAGTCATGTGTTTACATCATCTCGCCAACAGTCATAGAGCCACTCACCACGCGCCTCGCGTTCTACCCAACACGAACCCCAGCACCAAGGGCGCGGCCTCGTTGGGCGATAGCCGCGTTCCCGGGATCGGAAACGGCGGGTACGATGCTCAACATTACGATGCCTCGGTCGTACAAAGGTAGAGTCTGGGTTTCCAGCGCCGCGGCGCCGCCCAAATTCGTGTCCATGACGATGTTTCCGTAAACCTCGAAGGGGTACTTGCCGAACTTTTCTCCGAAAAAGTCGAGCATCTCGGGAACGCGTCCGAAGTCATACTCGGCGTCTTTTGCGATGTCCGGGGGAAAATAGTTGCGGATCGGGACGCCGCCGGAACTCTGGCTGTCTTGGGCGACGTAGTCTCCCACGTGAACCGTGGAGAGATAGCTTGCCATCTGGTCGCGGGCCTCGAAATTGAAGGTTCGCGAGGTCTCGCCCTCTTCGATGCTGGTGAGCACGCCGTTGGCCGCCGCCACCATCGGTTTGGGAACGTTGATGTGGAAAGAATAAGAAGCCTTGTCGCTGGGATGGTCGTTGACCGGCATCCACCCACGGGTGCCGTCGGGTTCTGAGACCACGAAGCTTCCGCCCTCAAAAGTGTTCCAGCCCAGCGGGACCGGGGCGTGTTTTGAGGGGAACGGCTTCGGCTGACCGTCATACTTGACGTCGACTGAGAACTTTTCGCCCTTTTTGATGGAGTTCTCAGCCGAGATGACCAGTTCCCCGTCTTCTCGCTTGTACTTCACATCTTTGCCGTTGAT
>JBBKWP010000272.1:0-21201 GCA_037968995.1 Candidatus Xenobia bacterium | reverse complement strand
ATCCTTCACGCTACACCCCCAGCTACCGAGAGCGGCAACCACGATAAGTAATCCGAGGAATCGAACTCGCATTTTCGTCATCTTAGGGTGACGATGGCCAGGGAGTTGACGCCGGAAGGTCTGGTTGAGATAGGAGCGTCGTTTTTATCCTGTCTTGCATCCGCGCCCACCGGATGCCTTTAACCTCGAAAGGCTCTACGATGTACATTGCGTAGACACATCCGGCGGAAGGGGACTCATCCGTTACAGCTTTGGCGATCTTCTCTTGATGTAAGGCCGCGACTTCCTTGTAGGTTTCAGGAACCTTCTCGGCCGTCCCTAACTTCAGTCCTTTTAACCCGTCCGGGTGCGCCAAGTCGAGAACGACACCGCCGTTGAAGAAGTCCTGACTCTTTCCCCACATCCCGTCATAGTGCCCGTCGGGGGGGCCTAAGAGCTCTTCAACTCGCTCTCTCGAATCGAGAAGCTCAAGGCCCTTGTCTGTCCGAACTAGTGGAGTGTTAGTAAAGCTGAAGCTTATGCATTGTAACTTGCCGCCAAAGGAGAGATATTCTTTGTCAGAGGCGGCCACAAGCGTCTTACCATCGTGGGCCACGAAGTCCATAACAATTTTCGTTTTGGGGTGCCGGACTCTCACTACAGTCCGGCCTGAGAGCTGCTGGATCTGGGCGTTCAGATCCCCTCCTGGATCGATTTCGTTCCCGTTCAAATCGGATTGAGGATTGGCGAGTGTAAGTCCAAAGACCTCCGTAAGGTCTTTGATGGTGGTCTCTCCTATCACCAGAGGTCCCCAACCCTTGCCAGGAATGGCTGGTTGGGCGAAGTTCTCTTCCAACTTGTCTTTCCCGGAGCATCCTGCTAGAAGCAACAACATTAGGCCCAGACCAAGCCACTTTTCTAAACTCTGTCGGCGTAACATACCAATGGGGGCAGAGGGGTCTTTTCGCCTCGGGTGCATAGATGTCGATCCTTTCAGGTCCAAACATTGAACCTTTCCAGCATCGTACTCTTCCAACGAGCGGGACGCTAGGGGCGATCGCCCCATTCCGTTATCATCCCCTCAGCCTTCGACTCACTTCGTCGTTGGACTTCTCGGCCTCCTAGGCGCACTGGGCAAACCTGCCATCAATGTGCGGTGGCAGGTGGGCGATGGCGACGGACCAGAGGCTTCCAGTAAAAAGGGCAAGCGCTCGAAAAGCTGATCGAGGGCTCATTTCGTTCGAAAATCGAGCTTCAGATCGACGGCCACTTGATTGCTCAAGATAGAACTCGATTCGCCCACACCAAACTCTGTTCGGTCGATCTCGAAACTGCTGGTGAAGACGAGAGATTCCCCATTGACGTTCCAGAGCTGAGTCTTCCGCTCCATCGTCGCGAAGATAGAAACATTTTTGGTATGACCTTTGATGGTCAAGGGTCCCGTCACACGGTATCGATCACCACCAACATTCTTAAAGCTCTCGCTCTTGAACGTCATTTGAGGATACGTGGAAGCCGCGAAATAGTCGTCGCTGCGTAGATGCTTGTCGCGCTTCTCGATGTCCGTATCGATACTGGCGACGTCCACCGCGAAGCTCACAGATGATGCCTCGGGTTTGTTCTTCGAAAAGACGAGATTCCCACTGAAAACCTTGAACTCTCCCGGAACTTTACTTCCAAGGTTTTTGATGGAGAACCCCACTCGGGTGGCTTCGGGGTTCACCTTGTAGGTGGGTTGTGCAAATCCCACAGACACAGTGGCCATCAGCATGAAAATAGCCAAGGCTAGAGATGTTCGAGAAGTTGTCATGAGATCGTCCTTATGTAGCGAATAGCTACCTTCAACCCCTCAGTCGCTGCGGAGTTCCAACGGGCGCGGTCTGAACCGGCTTACTTGGCCGGCGGATAGACTTGCTTGCCCTTGGCGTCGTAGGCGGTGTAGTAGCGGTCCTTGGTCTCGAGATTCTTCTGGTATTTGCCTTTTTTCTTACCGCTGGGCCAATACGACGTGTAGTCGATGATCCGCTCGTCCCGCTTTAGTACCAAAGCGTCTTTGCCGTCCCCATAGTGCTTCTCGTAAGTCACCGCGCCAGAGACGGCCTTTTGGTAGGTGACAGCGAGATTTCCGGCCGGATAAAATTTTGTGTAGGCGATCCTGCCGTCTTTACCCACCGTAAAGGTCTCCTTGGACTTTCCGTCCGGCCACTTGGTGGTGAAGTCTTTCTTGCCCATCCGTTCGAACTGAAGCAAAATCTCTAGAATGTCCGTCTCAACGGCTTCTGGGGACTTTAATTGGGCCCATACAGGTACGGTCGTTAACGCAAACAAGAACAAACAAACAAGGTAACGCATAGTAGGGGCGTTTCCCCACAAGAGCCCGTGACCCTCTCGTGATTCGCATTCGATTCCTGTCGCCGAAGGCAGCGCTATACGTCAAAGGCGCAAGCGATCAAAATGCCCCCACCACTCGCCAACGAAGAAAAAAAGGCCCCGTCGGGTGAGTGACCCAACGAAGCCTTGTTTATAGTGAAAGACCCTGTTGGCTTCTATTCGTGGGACGAATCCTCATCATCATCGTTGGACTGGTCGCCATCGCTGGATTCCATGTCGTCGGTGGAATCCGTCAACTCTCGTTCATCCTGCTCTTCGACAACGATAGGATCTCCATTCTCATCAAAGAGAACTTCGTCACCCTCGACTTCGTCCTCGGGCATGATGCGAGCGATGGCGGTGACTGCATCGTCACTGTCCAGGCGGATGAGGCGCACACCTTGTGTGTTACGACCGATCACACTGATATCGGACATAGCCATTCGAATCAAGGTTCCGCCACGGGTGGAGACCATCAGTTCGTGCTCATCGGTCACCACTCGAGCGCCGGCCACAGATCCGGTCTTCTCGGTCAGTTGTAGCGACTTGACTCCAAGACCGCCGCGATTCTGCAAAGGATACTGTTCCAGAGGCGTCCGCTTCCCGTAGCCGTTTTCGGTGACGACCAGAATCTGGTCGCCCTCCACAACAGAATCCATAGCCACGACCACATCGCCTTTTCGCAAGCGAATGCCACGAACTCCGGTGGCGGTGCGGCCCATCTGGCGGACGTCGTCTTCCCTGAAGCGAATCGACATCCCCATCTTGGAGACCAGGATCAACTCCTCGTCCCCGGGCGAACGACGAACGCTCACCAGTTCATCCTCATCCTTTAGGGTCAAAGCGATGATTCCGTTGACATTGATATTGGCGTAGGCTGAAAGTTCGCTCCGTTTAACGATACCTTCTCGAGTACAGGTGGAGATGTATCCACCCTCCTCGAAATTGCGAACGGGAATGATGGCCTGAATTTTCTCATCGGGGTCCACCTGGACCACGTTAACTAAAGCTTGCCCTTTCGCTGTACGCGAATACTGCCCGATTTCGTGGACCTTGATCTTAAAGACCTTCGCCTTGTTGGTGAAGAACAGCAAGAAGTGGTGCGTGCTGGTAACGAAAATATGCTCGAGGTGATCTTCATCCTTAAGACCAGTCCCGGACACGCCGCGTCCGCCGCGCTTCTGAGAGCGATAGGTGTCGTAGGCCACGCGCTTGACGTAACCGGTGTGACTGACGGTCACCACCATCTGCTCCTCGGCGATCAGGTCTTCGATGTTGAACTCGCCGAAAGTGAAGGGTATGATTTCGCTGCGACGTTCGTCTCCGAAGCGTTCGCGCATATCCTCGAGTTCTTCGACGATCAGCGCGTCGAGTTTGCCTTGATCGCCCAAGAGGCCTTGCAAGTACTCGATGGTCGCGCGCAACTCCGCGTACTCTAGTTCGAGTTTCTCGCGCTCGAGACCGGTCAAGCGCTGCAGGCGCATGTCGAGGATAGCCTGTGCTTGAGCCTCCGAGAACTCGAACTTACGCATCAGAGATTCGCGGGCAATTGTGGCGTCAGCCGAAGCTCGAATAGTGGCGATAATAGCGTCGATCAGGTCCAGCGCTTTAAGCAAGCCTTCAACAATGTGGGCCCGTCGCTCGGCCTTGTCCAGCAGGAACTGGGAGCGTCTGGTGACGACTTCGCGCCGATGGGCGACAAACTCGTTCAAAATGGTCTTCAGGTCCAGAACCTTAGGAACATTTTTGACCAAAGCCACAATGTTAGCGCCGAAACTGGTCT
Source organism: Candidatus Xenobia bacterium (assembly GCA_037968995.1). GTDB lineage: Bacteria > Vulcanimicrobiota > Xenobia > Xenobiales > JADMJV01 > JAEXNA01. The sequence continues at coordinate 17,069 of JBBKWP010000272.1, read as the reverse complement.
GCAGTTCCGAGTGCTTGAACAGTTGATTGGTGACGACCTCAGGAATCGCGCCGTGCGAAAGCTCCATAACGATCCGCATACCCTTGCGGTCGGACTCGTCCCTTAGGTCGGTAATCCCCTCAATACGCTTCTCCTTGATGGAGAGCGCTATCTTCTCCAACAGGCGCGACTTGTTGACCTGATAGGGAATCTCTTTGACAATGAGGGCCTTGCGATCTCTAGGCCGCTCCTCCACCTCGATGACGGATCGCATAACGATGGATCCACGTCCCGTCGTGTAAGCGTCTCGGATGCCTCCTTGGCCCAAAATCTTGGCGCCGGTGGGGAAATCGGGTCCCGGAATGTACTCCATCAACTCATCGATGGTGAGTTCTGGATTGGCGATCAAGGCGATCAGCCCGGTGATCACCTCGGTCAGGTTATGAGGCGGAATCTTTGTCGCCATTCCCACCGCGATGCCGTCGGAACCGTTCAGCAAAAGTGTGGGCAGTTTGGTGGGGAGAACCGTCGGTTCCTCAGTTGAAGAGTCGAAGTTAGGGCGCCAGTCGACCGTGTCTTTGTCCAGGTCGTTCAAATTCTCCATGGCGATACGGGCCAATCGAGACTCCGTATAACGCATCGCCGCGGCGCGGTCTCCATCGACGGACCCGAAGTTCCCGTGGCCTTGAACCATGGGATAGCGCATAGAGAAGTCTTGCGCCATACGCACCATGGCGTCATACACGGAAGAGTCTCCATGGGGGTGGTAGCGCGCCAACACGTTACCCACCGTGGCCGCCGACTTCTTGTGCGCTCGGTCGGGAGTCATGTTCTCTTCCCGCATGGTGTACAAGATACGTCGATGCACGGGCTTGAGGCCGTCTCGAACGTCTGGAAGGGCACGACTTACGATGACGCTCATAGCGTAATCCATGTACGCGTCTTTCATTTCGTCGATAATGGGTGCTTGGCGAAGTTCTCTATCTTCAATCGGCATGTTCTAGTCCTAAGGGCGAGTCGTTAATTAGCTTTTCGAGCTAGGCGAAGTATATTTTTGTCCTCATGAAGTGAGATTTCCCGCCTAATACTAAATGTATTTCAGGGAAATATCGCTTTCTGAGGGCGGAAATAGGCGAGTTTAGCGAAGGAGAGCAGGTTAATGACACGCCCTATATATCCAGGTTCTTGACGTCGCGTGCCCAGGTTACGATGAATTCGCGTCTTGGCGCGACCTCGTCTCCCATAAGCACTGAGAAAATGTTGTCGGCCTCAATGGCGTCTTCCATGTTGACTTGCTTCATCACTCGTTTAGTGGGGTCCATCGTGGTGTCCCACAGCTGCTCGGCGTCCATTTCTCCGAGACCTTTGTAGCGCTGGATGGCCACATTATCGCCCATGTCGGCGATCACTACATCCCGCTCCTCATCTGAGTAGGCGTAAACGATCTTGCGCCCTTTCTTTAAACCGTACAACGGCGGCTGAGCGATATAGATGTTCCCGTTTTTGACCAATTCCGGCATCTGACGGAAGAAAAAGGTCAGCAAAAGTGTGCGAATATGGGCGCCGTCCACGTCTGCGTCAGTCATCAGGACGATGCGATGATAGCGCAACTTAGTGATATCGAAATCCTCGCCGATTCCAGCGCCGAGGGCCGCGATCAGAGCGCGAATCTCTGAGTGTCCGAACATTTTGTCCAGTCGCGCCTTCTCGACGTTCAGGATCTTCCCGCGCAAAGGCAAGATTGCTTGAAAATGACGGTCTCGCCCCATCTTAGCGGAACCGCCGGCGGAGTCACCCTCTACCACGAAAAGTTCGGCCTCGGCTGGGTCACGATTGGAACAGTCCGCTAGCTTACCTGGTAGACTTGCTGCGTCGAGCGCGCCTTTTCGGCGGACAGTCTCTCGAGCCTTACGGGCCGCTTCTCTGGCTCGCTGGGCGTTCTTAGACTTCTCGATGATCTGTTTGGCGATGGTAGGGTTCTCGCCCAAGAACTCCAGATAGAACTCGTTGAAGATCTGCTCGACGATGTTTCGCGCCTCGCTGGTCCCCAACTTGGTCTTTGTCTGTCCTTCGAATTGAGGGTCGGGAAGTTTGATGGAGAGAACGACCGTCAAGCCCTCGCGAACGTCATCGCCTGAGAAGTTCGGCTCGTTATCCTTCAAAAGCTTGCGATCTCGGGCGTAGTCGTTGGTGGCCCTGGTCAGAGCCGCACGAAAACCCGTGACGTGTGTGCCGCCCTCAATCGTGTTGATGTTGTTCACAAAGGAATACATGTTCTCTTGAAAGGAATCGTTGTATTCCAGGGCGATCTCAACGGAGATCTCTCCCCGATTCTCGGACTCCACCACACGAGAGACATAGAACGGCTTGTCATGGATCGGCTGTTTCTTCTCGTTCAGATATATAATGAACTCTCGAATCCCACCTTCGTAGCAAAAATCGTGTCTTTTTGCGGTCCCCTCTTGCTCGATGGAGATCTTGAGACCCTGATTCAGGAACGCCAACTCACGGAAACGGGCGGACAAAATGTCGAAACTAAAGTCGGTCATCTCGAAGATCGTGGAATCTGGCCAGAACCGGATTAAGGTTCCAACCTTCTCATCGGGAGCTGACTGCGAGGAGACATCGCTTTGAGGGAGTCCGCGCTCGTAAAGTTGCAGATATCGCTGTCCGTCGCGATAGACTTCAACTTCTAGACGTGCCGAAAGGGCGTTCACGACCGACACGCCCACCCCGTGCAGTCCACCGGAAACCTTGTAACCTTTCCCTTCGAACTTCCCACCGGCATGCAGTTGGGTCATCACGACCTGAACCGTGGGAATCCCTTCGGTCGGGTGCATGGCCACGGGAATGCCGCGGCCGTTGTCACGAACCTCTACCCCACCGTCGGCGGTCAGGCGGACACTGATGGTGTCACATGCACCGGCCATCGCTTCGTCGACAGAGTTGTCGACCACCTCGTAGACGAGGTGATGAAGTCCGCGCGAGGTGGTGTCACCGATATACATACCGGGACGCATGCGCACGCCTTCCAGTCCTTTGAGGACTTGAATGTCGTCAGCCTCGTAGTCGACGACGTTCATATCGAGAGCGCCCTCTCGAGACTTGACGGCTGTGCCTTCTATCTCTTCAACCGAGACAGCCTTATCCATGAAAAACTCCTTGTGACCTATGGGGGTGGGAATCGCAAAGCCTTCTAGCTCGCCCCCTGCGATCCTCCCCCCTGACGAGGTCCGAAAAACCAGTCGTTTCCTTTATTTTATGCGGTTTCGATAGCCCTTCGGTAGGTACTGACGAGGGCCTCGCCCATCTTCTCCATTGAGAAGTCCGAACTCCACTTTTTAGCGGCCTCGGAAAACGCGGAATAGAGCCGAACATCTTCTAGAATATTGAGAGCCGATTGGGCCATCTCGGCCTCCTCGCCAGGTTCAACCATAAAGCCGGTCACCCCCGGATCCACCGCTTCGTCTACGCCACTTGCCCGCACCGCGACCACCGGAAGCCCCCCAGCCTGGGCCTCAAGAAGAACCAATCCTTGGGTCTCCGTGAGAGAGGTAAAGAGAAAAAGTCGCGCCGACGCCACGAAGTCCTTAAGGGTGCTCCGATCGACAAAGCCAAAAAACCTGGTAGCCGCGGTCAATCCTGCCTCGGCTATCTGCTGCTCGAGATCCTTTCGAGCCGGCCCATCGCCGACCAACCACAACCGCGTGGTTGGTCGTTTCTCGTGAATCTGTTGAAAAACTCGTATCAATACATCGAGCGATTTCTCGTGGGCCAGACGTCCCATGTACAGGCAGACTTCCTCGCCTTCGACGAATTCATCCCTGGCTGTGCCGTTCTGAAAATCTGCTCCCCGAATTCCGGTCGGGATCACGTCGATGGGACACTCGACGCCTTGGTTGGCAAACCGCTCCTTCACTTGATGACTGGGAGAGATCACCCCTTGACAGCGGTGAGCCAGCCAGCGGCAAGTAGCGATCGATGCCACGCGGGTGGCCTGACTGGGAATCGGTAGATAGTCCACATACTCTTCCCAAAGCGTGTGGTGGTGGAACACTCGCGGAATCTTTCGCCACCAAGCCGCTGCCAATCCCATCATCCCTAGCGAAAAGGGAGTCTGAATGTGAAACACGTCGTACTCCTCGGTCCAGAATCGACGAACCACCGAGGGCGGCCAGGGAAAAGTCACCTGTTCGGCTTTGTGGAACGGGAAAGGAGCCGCGCTCAAACGCCAAGTGTGTTCGTCGTCAGTGAACGGCTTCTCGTAGCGTGGGCAGTAGAGATCCACCTCGTGGCCTAACTCTCGCAAGGCCTCAAGCTGCAGCTTGATACTCGTGACTACGCCGTTGATGGTCGGAAAATAACAGTCTGAGAACACAGCGATTCGCATGGGGCGTGGTTCGAGCTTAGGCGCCACTCACCTGGAAGCCGCGCTGGACCTTCACCGAAGAGGGATTGCTTCGAAAACTTCAAAACTCGCCGGGTGGTCTTAGAACGACTGAAACTTTATGCCTTTCGTCTTTATGAGGACCTCGTTTTCGAACCCAGCCCCGGGCTCAATCTCTTGATTGGCGGCAACGGTGCCGGAAAGACCGCGGTCCTAGAGGCGGCCTATCTCCTATCGGCGGCGCGCTCCTTTCGGGCCAAAAGAGAATCAGAGTTGGTACGCTGGTCCGCTCCAAGCTGCAAGGTCGAGGGACTGTTTCGCAACCAAAAAGATCGTCCTCGACAGCTGAGCCTCACTTGGACCCGCGATGATGGTGAGTGGAAAAAATCAGCCGTTCTCCAAGGCGACAAAGTGCCTCGCTTGGCCGATTTTCTGGGTTGCATACCGCTGAGCCTGTTCACTCCAGACGATCTCTCACTGGTAGCGGGAGCCCCCGCGGTGCGACGCCGCTATCTCGACCTGCAACTCTCGAAGATGCAACCGGCCCACCTGCAAGACCTCGCTCAACTCAAGCAGGTTCTCGGCTCACGGAATAGCTTGCTCCGCCAAGGCAGACCTCGACGCGAGTTAGCTCCTTGGGAACAGCTCCTCTTCTCCCTCTCGCTGCGAGTCGGGGAACGTCGAGAACGTTTAGTTCAAGAACTCGAAAAGCACTGCAGTGCCTTTCATTCAAGGCTCGTGGGCGACGAGGATTCCGGCTTTTCTCTTCGCTATCGCCGCTGCTGGCCTCAAGACCCCGAAGAGTTTCAAAAGCGACTGAGCGAACTTTATGCCAAAGAGGTGCAACGCGGTAGCACGCTGCTTTCCCCTCAAAAAGACGATCTCGAACTGCAAAGCCGAGGCCGATCCCTGCGCCTCTACGGTAGCCAGGGGCAACAGCGCACCCTGGCCCTTTGCCTTCGCCTCGCGGAGGCCAAAGAACTGAGCGAGCATCAAAACGAAGGAGCCATCCTGCTGCTCGATGATGCCTTCAGCGAACTGGATCTCGAGCGGCGTAACCGTCTTTTCGCCCTGCTAACGGAATTCTCACAGGTGCTGGTCAGTTCGGCTACGCCATTGCAGAGCCCGGTTCAGGCAACCGCCGTGCACAGAGTCATGAATGGTCAGGTCACAAGAGTCGAATCTTGACCTTAGGAGCCGCTCACAGGATTGGCCTAAAGGCTGTTGGGCCAACAACGCGAAAACCTTTGGTATGCGCGCCTTAGGAGCCTACGTCGACGAAGCGGTTCGGTCTTTAAAAGCTGACAAGGCTATTGAGATCCATCGACTCAAAGACGCTTGGCTCAAGGCCGTAGGACCGATCCTCGCGAGTCAGACCGAGCCCACCAAAATTCGCGGTGCCGTCCTATACGTAACGGTGAGCTCTCCGGCCTGGAGCCAAGAGATTCAGTTCCAGCAGAAACTGATCCTCGGACGCCTAAAGACCATGTTGCGCTCGTCTCCCACGAAGATCACCTGCTGGGTAGGAGAGCCGCACGTCGCCCCGGTCCGTGGCACCCCATCGTCCACCAAAAACGAGCGAGAAGTCGTGCCCTGGTTCGATGTAGAGGTGCCGGAGGCACGCCAAGCCGTCATCGAAGAGCACGTCGCAGGCTTGGACGACGACGGCATTCGGGGCAAGGTCCGCGCGCTGATGGAGCTTTCCGTCAAACGAGAACTCTATCTCCTTGAACAGGGCCTTTTGCCCTGTCCCATCTGTGGCTCCATGCGCGATCCTGAACTAGAAATCTGTGAGGAGTGCCATCGGGAGCGAATCCTTCGCGCCGAGCGTCGAATTCTTCAGGCCTTCGCCAAGCGACCTTGGCTCAAGGTTCGAGACATCCAGGACTCCGCGCCGTGGGCAGGTCGCGCCTTGGTCATCCGACTCAAGAAGCTGCTAAGAACCGACCTTCTCCAGCAGGCTTGGCAACTGGCCGAGGGAACCGAGGGAGAGGAGTTGAGTGCCAAAATGACTCCAGCCTTCCGAAAGCTCCTGTTAGACATCACCATGCTGACCTGTTCGCTGCCTGAGGACTCCCTCAAACCAAGACACTTTGGATACTCCTTAGGGAAACGGTTAGCCCAGGGATACTCGGGCACCCCCGATCCCAAGAATCCCGAAAAACCCTAAGGATCCGGACCGAGCCTTAAGAGTCCGTGTCCACCGACGAGAGCCATTTCCTTAGAACCTCTGTTTGGGCGGCCGGGGGTTGGGGAGCGGACGGCTTTGGCCCCCCTTGCCTGTCTTTATAGTGACGAATGAGGTCGACATCTTTTATTATGGGTGAAGCGACATTTTGCGAAGGCTCCCGGGGAGTAGAGGCCGGCCCTGAGACTGCAGGGTGTGAGACGTTGGATTCCTTTACCAAAGAGACCAGCCTGGGTTCCGAACTCGAACGTCGGAGCGGGTCTGATAGGGGTCGACTCGTCGGCACTTTACGACCGGAGATGGCTGGTCGGGCCGATGCAACGGAGGGCTCTGGAGGGGTCGGACTCGCCAAAGGCTGGCCTTGAGTCCGTCGACGACCTGCCTGGCTTTCGGGAAACGGAATAGGACCTTCGTCGTCCGGGTTTGGCTCGATCAGCGACTCTTCCAACATGTTGACAAATTCCCGCCGTGTCATCCCGGTATGGTCGAGCATCTTTTCCTCGGCGTAGTCGCCCAAGTAGGGAAGTCTCAGCATCTCGCCCGCGGTGGCGCGCCATCCTAGAAAAAGGGCCGTGAAGAAGACGATCATAGAGATGGCTCCTCCGCCGAACACCATGGCCATACCGAGGATACCAGGTACTAGCGTCGAGGTTCCCGGCATCACCCGAAACATCACGAACATCATCACAAAAGCGACGATGGACAGAACCAGCATAACGGCTCCGGCCAGCAGTCCTTGAACCGCATGATAATGCAAGAAGGGGTCGTCTTTCTTGCGCGAGGCAAGAATGAATACAGAGCCGATAGGCCAGACCACGTAAGGCAGGCCTGCCAGCATCTGATCTTCTTCAGATATTGGAGAGAGAATCTTCAGAAAACACCTCGTTTATAGGTTAGCTACCGGACGAGGGGCCTCCTTCTCCTTGAGGTAAGGAGCGGGATCAATGGTGGACCCGTTGATTTTGACTTCGTAGTGCAAGTGCGGCCCAGTCGAGACCCCGGTGCTTCCCACTCGGGCGACCAGTTGGCCCTTAATGACCTGAGTTCCGACCGGGACGACGAGTTGACTGCAGTGACCATAAAGGGTCGATAATCCGCTTCCGTGATCGATCTCGATCGCTTGACCATACCCACCAAGCCATCCGCTCGTGGACACCGTACCGGCGGCGGCAGCGCGAATTTCAGTACCCATGGGCGCGGAGATGTCACAGCCCGAGTGAAACCTTCCCACACCGTAGACAGGGTGAATTCGGGACCCGTATCCGGACGACAGATCACCTGTGCAGGGCCACAGACTTGGGGTTCGACTGGAGAGCCTCTCTCGGTACTGCCTAACCCTATTTTCACGATAGGCTTTCGCGGCGACTCCGAGGTTTGCCATCTCTTTTTCATTACTCTGAATCGTAGTCATCAATCGTTGGTAACGACGCTTAACCTCTAAAGTGCTGCTCATGGATCCGCCTCGGGATCCCATAAGCGCCTTGCGGCCTTCTTCCTTGCGCGCCGGCTTCGCCGACGCCTTTTTCCCGACCAACTTCCAAAGCTTCGCGAGTTCTTGGTCGCGACTGTCCAGTTCCAACCAAAGTTCTTCGGACCGGGCGTCGGCCAACTTGATCATCTGCTCGCGCTCTTTCTCTTTGTGGACGAGGAAACTTTGTAGCTGGTCGTTCTTTCGCTCCAGTTCCACAACCTGTTGGATTCGCGCTTTCTCGACGGTTTCCGAACGTAACACTAAGGCCTTCAAACCGAAGCCCATAGCTAACGTTGTTAACAGAAGAAATACGGGAGATAGGTTCACGGAAAGTCCGCGACCCCCGACGATAAACCTTACCGTCAAAGGACAAAGTTTATACCGTTTCCCAAACTCCCAAGGACGACAAGTTCCCATCGATCACACCCAACCCGGAATCTAAAACCTTTCGGATCGGCTAAACCTCAGCCAGGTCCTTAAGACTTAAATTCCTTGAATTTCGTTACACATAAGATAACCGAAACCCGCATGCGGTAAACGTCCGAAATGTTACCAAGCTACTACGTGGAGGGGAAAGCCTGTTTGAGATTCCTTCAAAAGCAGGGAGCGCGGGGGCATTCGACCCTAGGCTTATCGATGGAAGCGGGCTATAGTCCAAATAGATTTTGACGGTAAGGAAGATGCGAAAATGATCTGGTCCCTGGTTTGCTTGGTGATTCTCCTGGTAGGATTTTTGGGAGTCACATTAGTCATCAGAGGTCTCAACGGATGGCGAGTTGAGGGGTTTCGTGCCGCATGGGTGCTTGACGTTGTTGGAGGCGCACTCTTGTCGACCCCACTGGCCGGGCTCCTATGGCTCATCGTCTATTTTCACACCCATCCCTTTAGCCTCGGTTGATGTGAACCCATCCCGCTTGACTAAAGCTTTAGTTATCGTCGCCTTTCTCTGGGGATTCAGCGAAGCGACTTGGTTCTTTGTCATTCCCGATGTTTACCTAACATTCGTGGCGCTGCTGGTTTGGAGACGAAGCGGGTGGTGTTTATTAGCAGTCCTCTCCGGTACAGTGTGCGGGGCCTGTCTGGTTCATGGTTTTCCAGCGTGGGACTGGCCCTCCTTATGGTCGGCGCTGCCGGGATTTCGAGACGGCATGATGACGACCGCCGAACAGCAAGTCCGAGAATGGGGGGCTCCAGCGATAAACCTAGGTCCGGCCAACGGTATCCCTTACCGCTACTACATCTGGGTTTCGGCGAATCAAGACGTGAGCTTGATAGCACTACTTTGGGCCACCCCTCTAGCCCGACTTCCCCGTATGACAGCACTCATGATTTTCGCTTTTGTTGCAGAGAGAGTCACTCAGAAATGGTTCTCGAAAGAGATGCACTGCGTGGCCTGGGTCCTAGTTTGGATCACTGTGTACATCGTCTACTGGGGCTACTTCTTACCTCAAACTTATCCCTAATCCACTGAAGCTGACGGCGAGAGCAAAAAGGCGAGAGCAAAAAAAAAAGACCCCGAAGGATCTCTTTTAAAAGGTGCACCCACAAGGGCTGATCTACCGCGTTACCCGTTCTGCGATCTCCCCTCAGGCAGATCCGCTTCACATCAAACCTCTCGCTTACGGCTGCTCGTTTCCACGCCTGACCGGGTTCGCGAGCGTCCAATTGAGCGGGGCCCGAAGATCAATAACCGCAAAGCCGGGTCTGCCGGCGTAGCGACCAACCCCCGCGGGAATTCGGCCGCGAGGCTTAGCACCAAAAAATGGCGGAGAGGGAGGGATTCGAACCCTCGAAGCAAGTTTAACCCCACTTACACGATTTCCAATCGTGCGCCTTCAACCAAACTCAGCCACCTCTCCAGGTGGTTTGCACTCCAAATCAATGGAGCGCTGGCGGAGAGGGAGGGATTCGAACCCCCGAGGAGCGTTAACCCCTACTCGATTTCGAATCGAGCGCATTCAACCGGGCTCTGCCACCTCTCCGTGACATAAAAAACTTCTTCAATTGTTGAGAACACCGACCCTCTAGCACACCCCCTTCAACGCACACCTGTCGGCGTGCTCCTGGGATATCTGCAAGGTTCACTAAGCTTTGAGCGCATCCTGTTTCGACATTATAGGCTCCGAAAATGATTCTCGAAACTCTAGCCTCTACAAGGGCGCCGGCACACATCGGGCAAGGTTCAAGAGTGACGTACATCGTCGCTCCTTGAAATCGCCAGTCTCCCGTCCGTCGAGCCCCACGTCGTAGCGCGATAATTTCAGCGTGCTCCATGGGCGATCCTGTGGATCCCCTAGCATTGCCCGCCTGTCCTAGAACCTCGTTGCCTAGAACCAGTATCGCGCCCACAGGAGGCTCGCCTTCTTGAAGCGAGTGCTCGGCTAGAATCAGCGCTTTTTCCATCCATTGCTGATCCGTGAGCGGTGCGTTATGAAATTGTTCTTTCCTCAACTTTCTATCTGCGCTCCGGAGGCCGACACTCTATCCACTGAGCTACCGGCGCCCGCGCTTAGGGTTTTCCGAAGCGAAGTGTAGCACACACCCGATTCCTTGACAAGCCTGCCTGAAACCAGCCGAGATTACGCGGCGGCGGGGCTCAGTGTAGGAAATTTCAGACGAACGACTTCGACCTCTCCCTTGTCGTAGGTCTCCAGGAAAATACTGACCAGTTTGGGGTCCAGTTGAGAACCCGCAGCTTTCTTGAGGCGCAGAATAGCTTCTGAATCGTCCATCCCGCGCCGATACGGGCGGTCGGATGTCATGGCGTCGAAGGTGTCAGCCACAGCCAACAGCCGCGAAACTAAAGGAATCTTCAAACCCTTGAGACCGAAATGACCGGTGCCGTCGTAGTTCTCGTGATGATAGGCGGCCAAGCCAAAAGGCAAACCGTCCTTCAAGGCGACCAGTTTCTCACCGAGCGCAACTGCCCGGTCCGTGTGAGTCCGCATGACGGCCCGCTCGTCCTCGGTCAAAAATCCTGGTTTTCGGAGAATTGCGTCGGGGATGTCGATCTTGCCCAAATCGTGAATAATACCGGCCCGATAAGTGGTCTCAATGTCGGCCGCCGACAATCCGAGTTGGCGGGCCATCGCCGCAGCGTATCCAGCCACTCGACTAGAATGACCGGAGGTGTAGCCGTCTCGCTCTTCTAGATAGGTAGAGAGAGCCAGAATGGTAGCTTGCGTTTCTTGCTCCAGCTTTTCGCTGGCTTCCATAACCGCGTGCACCAGAACGATGGGCACGAAAAGCAGCGGCAGCAACCACACCTTAGTTCCGATGAAGACTGACGTTAAGAGGCCCACCGGCAAAAAGAGCGCCACGTAGACGAAGTTTTCGCGAATCGAGGTCAAGCCGGCGCTCCACCAGTTTTCGGGTTCATCGAGTGCCACCGAAATATGGAGCGCGTTAAATAGGAAAAGTGAAACAATCCAGGCCGCTCCAGCCATCAGAGCGGTCGTCGCGCCGATAGCGCTGGTGAACGAAGCGGGACGTCCCAAGATATCTAGGATCGTCCCCGCGAGCATGGTTGCGAAGCCGACGAAAACGACATCGGAGAAGTGATAGATGACATTCGCCGCCGTCACACGATCTCTGTGGTGATAGAGTCCTTTAGCCAGCCTCAAGGTCTCATAGAGAAAACGAATCCCGGTCACCGCGACGGTCGCAACAGGTGTGCTGTAGAGCAGTATCAGCGCGAAAGTCGGAGCGTCGTCTAGGGTGTACACGGAATGATAGTCGGACTTCTGGAGACGAACAGTTCTGTGCAAACCGAGCCATACTCCTAGAATCAGAAGCAGAATCGGCCAAGCCTCGCCTGCTGCATACATCTCTAGAGCGCCTTGCCCTAGGACGGGAAGAATGATAACTCCCAAAACCAGGACCGTCATTCGCCACAGGGATTTCGCTGAACAGATGGCACTCATCACGACTTCGCGCCCTCTTCTTTTGCAGGCTTCGTGACGATAGCGGTCGATGTCGGTGTCGCGGGTGGACTCGAAACAGTGACTGAAGCTGAGTAGCTTCCCACATCTTCGGAAAAATGAAGCCATTCGGAGTAGAAATCTCCGCCAAATGCAGTTCCGAAGGAAGGGTACTCCTGCTGAAAGGTCGTCGTGACCGTAAGGGGCCCGCTCCACGAACCTACGTCTGAAATAGCCACGAAGCCTTGAGCACCAGGTCCAACAGTCTTATATCCGCCGCCTGCCCCGGCCCCATCGTCGTCCACGGGATTCACCGTTTCGTATCCGCCGCCCGCTCCTGCGCCATCATCGTCGGCCGGCGATACAGTCTTGTACCCGCCCCCCGCTCCGGCGCCGTCCTCAGTGATCTCGACGGCATCGCTGGGAACAACCGGACCCGTAGGTTCCTTGGGCTTCTCAGTCTTCTGGTCAGGCTTGGCTTTGTTTTTTGAAGTCGCCAAGTCAGCCTTGGCTCGATGGACGGAAGTAGTACGAACGGATGTCATGGTCCTATTATCCACATTTGGAGCCTTGGGGATGTTAAGGAACTGTTACTCGAATTACAAAAGGACCACGAGCGAGCAAAGCACAAGGCGGGTTTTTTTCATTTTCGAAGTTTGGTCCCGTGCGTCCTGGATAGCACCCTAATGGGTCCCTCATCTCCATCGCATGGAAACCTGTTGGTCCAATCCGATAAGGGAGATAATGATGTCAGAAGATACAACGAGCGCAAGACGCGCCGATTATATAAAAGTTGCGACCGCAAGGTCGCTAAAGAAGACCTAGTCCAAAGCTATGGTCTTCTTTGCTTTGGATAAACCATCACGAGCGGAGAGCGGCGGATACTCCTGTTGAAAGGTCGCCCTAATCCTATGAATAGGAAGGAGGAAGGTCGACGAGAAGGGCTCGTGGTAATTTTTCGTCTGTGAGACAGTTCGATGAGTTCCTAGCTCGAGAATTAGCCGAGGGAGAGTTGGTATCGAGTGGTGAGTTCACCCTGAAGCTCGAACACGCCCTGGAAAAGCTGGCCGAGATGGCCCTGGAGACCAAGGCGGAGTGGGTGCTCAAGGTGGTTCAAGCCGCGGTGGTGGCCAATACTCGGCAACTCGACTTTCGGATCGGTCGCCGGGGCATTCAGGTGGATCTGAGCGGTCCGGCGATGAGCCTTCAGTCGCTCCGAGACGGACTCCTCGATCCGAGTCTAGAGCCTGAACCCTTCTGGGCGGAACTCTTCGTGGGATTGAGGACCTTACTGTCTATCGGCCGATTTCAGGTCATCAGCGGCGACGGTGACTGGGTCGAATGGGCAGAGGGTGAATTGCTTCTAAGACATAAGCCCAAAGCACCGTCACCCAACACCGCGCTCACCATTGTCATGGTACCCCGAAAATCGTTGAACGCCAAGCAAACTGTCGAGTACAACACTTTGCTGGAAACCCGGGCTCTGTATGCACCACTGAAGCTCCGTCTCGACAGTCGAGAGATCGTTCCCCGGCAAGTTCACGCTCCCCGAATGCCCGAGTTCGGAATCGATGTTGCGCGCTGGACAGTTCCTCTGCTCTACGTCCACACCCAAAAGCCAATGTCGGAGCTTTCGCTAGAAGACTTGAGCAAGGCTAAGGAAAGACTGGGCTCCGATCCCCTCCGCACCTTCGAGCCGTTTCTGTCCTACGGCTTGGACCTCGACAAGGGTCCGCGCAGCCAGCACCTGTATCTAAAGGCAGAGAATGAAGACGTCACGCAGGGCAAGACGGTCAAGCGCCGAGTCCTCAAGCCATCAACTTTCTCGTTGCGCTACACCCGATTAGGAGTGGTGTGTTACGCCCTCGAATGGTCTTCGAGCATCGGAGGAGTGCTCCAGTTACCCCGGGACAGTGCCCGGACCGACCTCGGGGGGCTGAGCATCGAAGTCGGCCCCGACACTCCAAGCGCCCGACCTGAGGTGGCACGTCTTTTCGCCATTCTCTCGCACTCGATCCTTAAACACAGATCGAGTCTTCACTATTACGGGTCCGACAAGGGACGTCTCACCGCCGCCTTCACAATGACTGGAGGCGCGGCCATGGTGTTTGCTCTCATAGTGGCCAGCAACCCTGTCACGGCGCTAACTATGGCAGGAATTGCAGGCTGCGCGGGCGCGTCAACCATGCTCACTTGGGGACGCGATGATTATCAAGCCCACCTCCTGCCTATGGCCAAAGCCGTGGACCAACTCGCCGCCGAATTGGATTAGAAACCTGTGCCACATTCTGGCTCTTGTGTTAGTTCGTTTTAAGGAAGGTCAAATCAAACCCGATGCGACCCTTCCGAAATCCTGACACGACCGTCGTCGATATGAAAGATCCGGTCGGCTTGGACCGCCAGTCGCTCGTCGTGGGTCACCATCATGAAGGTTACACCGTGTTCGGCGGTCATCTCGCGCATCATAGAGAAGACCTCCTCAGACGAGGCAGAATCAAGGTTTCCGGTGGGCTCATCTGCTAGAATCAAGGCCGGCTGGTTGGCCAGGGCCCGAATAATGGCCACTCGCTGCTGCTGTCCCCCCGAGATCTGATTCGCCCGCTTGCTGAGCACGCCGCTGAGCCCTACCCGCCCCATAAGTTCCGTGACGCGTTTCTTTTCTTGGGCGGTTGCGCGCCCCCGTCGAATGACAATGGGCATCAAGGCGTTCTCTAGACAGGTAAACTCGTTCATCAGGTGATGGAACTGAAAAACGAATCCGACCTTTTCGTTGCGCAGTAGAGCGAGACCCCGAGGGTCCAATTTGGAGATATCCACACCATCGATGCTCACTAAGCCGCTGGTCGGTTGATCCAGCGCACCTATTATGTTGAGCAACGTAGACTTACCCGACCCGCTCTGTCCCACGATGGTCACGAACTCGCCGCGTGGCACCTCGAAATCGATACCTTTGAGAACTTGAGCTTCGAGCGGGGAACCGATGAGATAGCTCTTGCGAAGGTTCTCCACTCGAAGTAAGACCTCCGTGGGTCGGGGCTCCTTAGCCCTCACTGATCACCTCCACCGGATTAGTCTTTGCCGCCTTCCAAGCCGGCAAAATCGAGGCCAGGAGCGTGGCGAAAATAGCAGCCATCATGGCCCCCACGAATACGGACGGATCCAAGATCGCTGGGAACAGCTGATCGGACTTCCCAAATCGCGCCACCTGCTTGAAGGTGCTCAGAAAGCTCAACAGAGCGTAGCCCGCCAACGCTCCACTGACCGATCCGATCAACGACACGAACAGTCCTTGCAGGGCGAATACCCTGAGGATCTGGCCATCGGTGGCTCCCATACTCTTGAGAATGCCGATCTGGCGTGACCGTTGGAAGACACTGACGATCAGGACCGATGAAATGCCGAAGGCCGAGGCAGCCAGGCTGAAAAGGCTGATCATCACCCTCGTCCCATTTTGGGCCGCGAAAGCGTTCACGAACTGCGCCTGCTCCACCATCCAACTCTCCGTCTTCAGTCCCAGCGAGTCCGAAATCAGTTGACTCACGCGGTTGGCCTGCCACGGGTCAGTGAGTTTCACAGAAATGGAATTGGCATCACGCCCGCTGGCGTAGAGTTGTTGGCCCGCCCGCAATGTCACGAAGACGGTGCTGCCGTCGACTTGGTTCTGACCTGTGTCAAAAATCCCGGCGACAGTAAAAGTCGCCTGCACGCGTTCTGATGAGAGCAGGCTGACGGTATCGCCTAAACTTACGCCGGTATCTTCAGCCAACTTGAACCCTATTACGATATCGTTCGGGCCGATGGTCAGCCAGCGCCCGGCCACTATGTCATCTTGCAGGTTCGAAATCGCCTCTTGCTTTATGGGGTCCGCGCCTCGCACTGTGACGCCGAACTGTCTTACCCCGCGTATAATGAAAGCCTGTCCGCCCACCGAAGACGCTGTTCCTTTGACGAATGGAAAGCTCGTGAGAATCTCCTCGAGCGCTTCCGGCCGCTTGAGGTCCGTGCGCATTTGTAGCTGTTTTTCCACCTGCACCGCGTACTCGGGACCCTGCAGTGGAACCGGATCGGGGTCCGGCACCTTCACCGTCACGTGAGGGATCGCTCCGATCAGGTCACGAATAAAGCGAGCCTGCACACCGAGCAGCAGGCAGTTGATGAAGATAATCAAGCAGACTGCTGCGGCCACCGCGCACACGGTCAAGGCTGTCTGGCCGCGACTTGTGATCACGTAGCGCCAAGCAAGCATTGCCTCGAACCTCACTTGCCAACCTTGACGATCTCTGGGCGGACCTTCTGGCCCTCAACAATCCCCTGAGGATAGAGCACGACTCGGTCGCCCTCCTTGACCCCGGACCGGATCAGGTAGCCTTTTTGAGTGGGGCTTGAGATCTCCACGCCGCGAAGATGCGCGGTCTCCCCCTCCACCACCACAACTTGAGCCTTGTCTCCCTTGAGGATGACGCAAGTCAAAGGCAATACCAGTCGCGGCTCTTGCTCGCCAAGAATGAGGTTCACGTCCACCGTTTGACCGGGCACCAGCCACTTTGGCGGCTCCTCGGGAGAGAGACGAGCCTCCAGGGTGCCGCGCACCGGATCCACCTCAGGCGATAGCTCTCGCACCTTGGCCCTGAACGTGTCGGGAAAACCGTTGGCTCGAACCTCGGCTCGCAGGCCCACGACCAACCGCGCGCGGTCCGACTCGTCGACGTCGACTCGAATCTCAAGCGTTGGTCGGCTCGAGAAGGTCAGTAGCGGCTGACTCGGCCCCGCCACATCGCCCACCCTCAAGAGTCGGCGTCCCACTACCCCGTCGTAAGGGGCCAATATCTCGGCTTGAGCCAACTGCTCCCGGGCGATTCGCGCTGCACTGCGCGCCTCTTCGGCTTGGGCCTCAGCCAGCGCCACGTCCTCCGGTCTTGGCTGATCCAGCAACTGCTTAACCTTAGCATCTCCGGCTTGGTTGGCTGCCAACAGATTCGCTTGAGCCGAGGCCAGAGCCTGACGGGCCTGCTCGATCTGCTCGGGGCGAGTTCCGTTTTTCAACTCGGCCAGCCGCGCCGCGGCGGCTCCAGTCGACTCTTCAGCTCTTTGGGCCGCGGTTTGCGCCTGCTCGGCGGACTGTTG
>JBBKWP010000271.1:0-4390 GCA_037968995.1 Candidatus Xenobia bacterium | reverse complement strand
GACCCAGAGGGGTTGGGTTTACTAAAGTTTACCTCCTTGAATCCGCGACCCGGCGGAGACCTCGACACGGAAAACTTGGGTAGATAAAAGTAGACATTGTGAGATTTCAGGCCGGAGGTACAGAGGGTGACCCTTTTGGGTTTGATGGGTGGGGCTTCGGGTTTGCTCGAACTTACCGCAGCCTGTCACGATGGAAGCGACTAAATAAGCCTGTCCAACCCTGTCTATCCTTTTGCAAAAAATTAGCGCGAACCCAATAGCGAAGCGGGTTTTTTTCTGTCCAACCCAGTTTTTTGTCCGTGCTTAGTCGCCCATTTGGCCACTACCCTGATCGGTTGGCGGAACTCTGGTAATTTCTTCAGTTTGTCACCGAAGGTTTCCGCACAGCCGAGAACGCATAAAAAAGAACACCGGGCCCTTTTAGCAGGGGGAACCCGGCGCTCATACACGATCTTTGACAAGTGAATAAGTTCCACTCATTCTCCCCCGCTCCTGGTGCTGAAACACCGGGGACGGGGTTGTGTGGGTTGCACCGAAAAAAACGGTGTTCCACATTTTGTTCCACAATACGTTCCAAAACGTGCGGACTGATGCGTGTTCGGCACCGACCCGCGAAGTTCTAGCGGAACGAAAAACCCCGATTTCTCGGGGCTCCCTGGCGGAGAGTGAGGGATTCGAACCCCCGGTAAGCTCACACCTACAATAGTTTTCAAGACTACCGCTCTGTAACCTGGAACCCTTGAAGGTAAAGGCTTTGAGCGCGACACGATTAGACTGTTCCACCTTTTGTTCCAAAAACCGCGCCCTCTCTCCTATTTGACCGCCCGAAGGTGGCCCTTTTGAACCGGCTTCGCTGGGAATAGCGGGCCCTCGTCTTCTGGGTTCTTGCAAAGGCTGTCAACGGCCGCCCTGGTCGCCGAATCCGCAGTATGGATATAGGAGTCAGTCATGGTGATCGTGCTGTGACGTGCCGCAGCTTTGACGATCCCGATGTCGTGGCCGCCATCCGCAAGCCGAGTCACAAACGTGTGTCGCGTGGTATGCCAAAGAATGTCACTGCCGTCTTTAAGTTCTCTTGCCGCCTTCTTTAATCGGTCCGTGAGCCTGGAGCCCGACATCGGACCCGTTCCTTTCTCGTTTGGGAAAAGAAGGTTGTCTTCGTGCTGGGACATGACGAAGAGGATCGCTTCCATCGCCGCAGCATTCAGGACAGCCGACTGAGTTTTTCCCGACTTCGTATCCCTGAGCTTCGCCGCCCGTTTCTCAACGTCGATGTCCTGGCGCTCAAGACGGAGAAGTTCGCCCTGGCGGAGACCAGCATAAAGCGAGATAACGAAGGCCGCGCGGTCAATCGGTTCAAGCTTCGGCAGGAGCTTCTTTTCTTCGTCTGGAGTGAGCACCCGATCCCTTGGGTCGTTCTCGCTGAGCTTCTCAACGCGCCCCAAGGCAAGAGGGTTATCAGAGACGCGACGATCCCGCATCCCGAGCGAGAAGATTCTTCGAAGGAACGCTGTGTGCCGGTTGATGGTGGCTGGCCCCATGTCTCCGGCCGCCTTGGCGATTTGCCAATTTTCGATGTCGCCGGGCACGACCTCGGATGCCAAAAGGTGGCCGATGTCCGAAATCCAACGCTTCGCATACCCACGGTTGGCAGTCTTCGCCTTTTTGCTTTCGAACTTTGCTCGATAGTGCTCTATCAAGTCTTCGACAGTCACCCTTGACCGCTTCTCGTCGCTGGCGGATCTCTGGAGCCCGAGCTTGATTCGGCGGACCTCCTCCTTCATCTTCGTGCGAAGCTCTATCGCCGAAATCTTCGTGCCTGCCGCCACTTTTTTATCAGTGCCGAACTCATCGTAGTAACGAGCGTACCAGTTCCCCGAGCCTTTGGGACGTTCGAAGATTCCGGTTTCTTTCTTAGGTTTCTTCTTGGG
The DNA here is from genome assembly GCA_037968995.1 of Candidatus Xenobia bacterium. GTDB lineage: Bacteria > Vulcanimicrobiota > Xenobia > Xenobiales > JADMJV01 > JAEXNA01. Next base: position 2,459 of record JBBKWP010000271.1, on the reverse strand, counting down.
TTTCTTTGGGGGTTTAGGCTCCTTGGGCATTGGCGACCTTTCTTTTCTTCCGCTGGACAGCCTTCCGGCAAGAGTCCTTGTCGCACGTTTTGGCGTCCTTGCGCCTAGAGGGAGAGAGAGGTTTCCCGCACCCTGGAGCCGCGCACACGCGGAGGCCGGAAAGACTAGCGGCCATATCGCGCAAAACCAACCAACAGGCATTTTCCAGAGTCAGGATTCCTGCCCCACCGTACAAGTATGCTCCCGATTCCTGGTCGAATCTAAACGTGAGCGCAACATCCCGCAGCCCCTCATTGATATAAAACCCAAGAAGCGAACTCAATATTCGCATAGGGCGATCTTCCTCGGGTTCGGCAGGCAGCGAGCGCATTTCTTGGTAGCGAAATCTCGGTGGGATATCGACTCTAAGCCCGCCCAAATGCTCCGGGAACTGTACTCCGCCGATCCACCATGAGCCCTTGATGTTTTGGGGCGAAACCCATTTGTCATTCGTGATAAGAGCTTCTGGATAAGGAGCGCCGTGCTTACGCTTGCTGTATATCCAATAAGCCCTCTTCAAGTTCAGCATAGGACTGGACCAATCAGAGAATTCGGCTCTTGCTCGTTTCCACCAGTCATCAGATTCGTATTTGTTCCGAAGTTCAACGAAACGTTTAATAGGGATAGAGGCCACAGGAATTGACCAAGGTCCCCACTCTCTCAGAATCTCCCCTGCATCAGACGGGATGACTCTTTTTTGGATCAGTTTACGGAACTCCGGTTGCCCGAAGGATGCCGACGTTAACTCGAACCAACGAGTATGAAGAAGAGACAAGTCTTCGGAATGCTTCCAAACCTTGTCTCTTTTCGAGAAGCTCCATCTGCCCTCCGGAAGCTTATGAATCCTATATTTTGGCTCCATCATGTCCTGCCTTGTCCAGTTTCTATCCTTATACGGATGATACCCTGACATCTACTCTGAGTCCAGGAGGTGCGATATGCACAAGACAGAGACTTACAGCCCCTCAGTGACAGCCAAAATCCTGGGGATCGGGCGTGTCACCGTATTACGACACATCGAAGCCGGACTGATACCGGCAATCAGGATAGGTCGACGACTCGTGATCCCTCGCACGTATGTGGACGGGTTGTTTTCTGAGGCAGGATGCCCGAGGTTGGCGGATGGCTAAGGCGCAGGCAGGCACCCATATCATCCCCCACCTGCTGACTATCCCCGAGGTGGCCGACATCGCCCACGTCTCACAGGATACGGTGCGGCGATGGCTAGACCGCCGGGAACTGAGATACATCCAGACCGGGCCGAGAGCCGCCAAGCGGATCGCGCTGAGCGACCTCCAAAAGTGGATAGATCGAAACGCCGTCAATCCGCTCCGAAGCCGATGACGCCCACCGAGCCTACCCGCGAGAATGTCCTCGCCGCCCACATCGCCCGCCTCTATTGCGAGCGGGACATGCTGGCCGACCAGGTGACACTGCTGGCCGAAGCCCTGGCATCCGTAGCCAGACGAGTACCGCGACAAGACCAACCCTGGGGCCCGTAGCCCCATCAACACCGCACCACGACCGCCGAAAAGGCAGAAAGAGAGTGAGCATCATGAGAGTGAGCGCACATAGAGACGACCCGCCGGGAAAAGAAAAAGCCCCCCGCGCTAACGAGAGACCCTCAAACATCGCTACCAACGACTCCTCAAGATTACCACAGTCCCACGAGCCTGAACAGTCCCCTTCTGTTTCGATTCTCTATTGGGAACCTGGCATGGTCTGGCCCGTTCTCGGGACCTTTGACCTATGCATCAACACCGTGGGGATCATCATCCAAGGTGTTCGCGTTCTGACCAACGGTGCTCAGAAGTTCCTCAAGTGGCCTATCCGCCCAAGAATCAAAGGCGGAAAGACCATGCGCCGCAACACCGGCGGAATTCTAGAAGACTCCATCGTCTTGGATTGCGATTCTGATGAGTCTACTCGACTGCATCGCGCCATCGGCAAAGCGCTCCGAGAGCAAGGGTTCATCTCGTGACGGCTCACGAGCGCCATAAAGAGCGCTTTCCGGTTCACACGCTTCGCCGCCGCCGCCAATGCTGGATCGTGGAGATCCTCTACTGGTCCGGCCATCGCTCCATCATCCCGGCATCAAGCCGACAAGCCGCGATAGACATCATCTTGGGAGGTTCTTTCTAATGCCAACGCCCCATCTTCAAGGTGGGGCCCCTTCGGGGGCTCCATCTCATTGGCCCAAAGCCACCAAATCAAACCCTTGCCCGAACTGCGGAAAAGAGCGCCGTTGCCATATCAGGGACGACGGAAACGCCGTTCGATGCTACTTCGCCCACAAAGCCGTGGGTGGATGGGGACACCTTCAAAAATCGGGCTACGACGACAATGGAGAATTTGAAGTAAGATTCGCTGAGCCTCCAATAAACCCGAGTCGCCCCTCTGTCACTTCCGGGCAAACGGAT
>JBBKWP010000270.1:0-8761 GCA_037968995.1 Candidatus Xenobia bacterium | reverse complement strand
GCACTCGCTCCCGTCCCGCCCTCATCGAGCGGTTCGTCTCCGAAAAAGCTGAGGTCTGGGACTCATCCCACGGCCTCGACTCTCCACTGAAAGCCACCATCACTTCAGCGGGTGCCTTGGAGGTACAAGGGATGGACAAACTCTGGGATCGGGGCGAGGTAAAGGTCGATGTAAAAGTCCAAGGGCGGTGGGGGTTCGAGCCTTACCCATTGGCACGATTCACAGCCTTGCGGTCGCCGAAAAGCAGCGACCAGCTGAAGTTGCTACGAGCCCCTTACTTACTGACCCAAGGCCAACGCTACCGGATCGATCTGGTAGCGAGCGCTCCCTTGGCCGTGAGCCACGGCGTCTTCGGCGGCCAAAAAGTCGAGGTAAAGGCTTCTGTTGATCCCGACCAACGGGGAGCGCACTACAGTTTCACCTTGGACCTATCTGAAGTCGGCCCCGGTCCGGCCATCCTCTCACTGTATGCCGGGAGCGAACAACAGGAGGCCAACCGTCTGCTGGTTCGTGAATTCTACGTCGCAAAGACTGCGAACTTCAACGTCGTCTTACCGGAGGGGTCGACGACCTGCGAACTGGTCTCTCCTAGTAAGGACTTGAAACAGGCCTTGTCCGACGTCTCGGTGGTGCGCCTAGCGGGTGGACACGAGTTCTATCGAAAAGACTCGAGCAACATCTTCCGCTCCGCGACGGCTCCAAGTTCGGCAGAATTGGCGAATTCCAGGGTCGTGAACCTACTCTTCAGGGACGAGAAGAAAGGCGAGATCTCTGACGTGCAACTGGACGTGGTACCGCTTCCGAAAACGGAAGACCTTGTGCTCTTTCCGCCCCAGTCCCTGGGCGCCGGATACAGCGTCGACCTCGATTCGGCGGCAACTCACGTGTTGGAACGCGGAACCGCCTCGGAATTCCGACTGGTGGGCCTCGCCCCTTGGAAAGGAGATGCCCGGCTAGGGTTCACAGTCAACGCGATTGAGACCCCCACCAGCCACAGTACCAAAGGTCCTATCATTTTCGGAAAAGTCACCCCAGACCGAGTCGGTCCTCTCGCCTGCCACCTGAGCGTGGGCATCGACGACTCGCAACTGCGTCAAGAGTGGACCATTCCCACCCCCTGGCGGGTGGTGGACGTCCCTCGGATCAGCGCGGCTTCGGTGAAGGGCCCCACCGCTTTCCTCGAAGGCACAGACCTAGACGTTGTGATTTCCAGGATCTTCCGCTCCAACGATGTTGAACTCGATCCGTGGGGAAGCGAACTCAAGCGCCAAGCCGACGGGACCTACCAACTGGACCTCCCGGGCTTCGAGACCGACCGATTCTGGATCAGTCTGAGGGACCTCGGGGACGATAGTGAACGCTTTTTAGTAACACCGGCCCCGGGACTCACCGAATCCCCGTAATGGGTTTTCCGCGAGTCGCGAGGCCGGGCTTAAGTTCGAGCAATAGAGTCGAGTCAGCCCTCGCGGACCAACCCTAAGGTTGAATACTATTTGCCTTTGTTCTTGTACTTGGCTTTGTTTTTGCCGTTCCCGTTGTTCCCGTTGTTGCCTTGACCATTTTGGTAGTACTTCTTGGTCTGTCCAGGGGGTCCGCCGTGGGGATGATCGGGATGGTATTTCACTTTCCAAGCGTACGGGTCTTGAACGACACGAACATTGGGAATGTAAGTCTGCGGCACATAGGCTCGGATAGATTGGCCCGGGACAAGAGAAGACCAGGTAGCCCGAAGACCACCGAGCTCAAAAGTCGCGTTTTGGTTAGGCACCAAGTACGAGTTCGTCCCCTGTTGGATCATCACGCCTTCGGGATACACCCCGTAGACGGTCCCTTGGTAGTTGTAGTTCTGAGCGGCGGACGGAAGCGCCGCGAGGCAAAAAGCCGCCAGAATCAAAAATCGTTTCATCATTATCATCAACCTTTCGATTCAACACTCCCCAGTGTCCCAACCGTTCCGGGAACCAGAAGTTCCACAGAGCAGCGTGCCCCCACAGTCAAGCGTATCAGATTCGGCTAAGCAGGTTTAGAGGGGTCCCCCCCTATGCGGAGACGAGAGGTACCGAGGGAGATATCTTAACTTAGCGCGAAGCGCGAAGATACATGCAGGAATTCGTCGTGTGGTTCACCAGCGCAACGCTGGTTTGCGCCACTGTACTCGGGGCCCACGCTCTGCGATCAAAGTACAGCCTAGCACCGCTCTACGTCTGTCTAGGTTTTGTCTCGTCGACGATGATGTGGTTGATCACGGTCGGAGCTCGCATCGAGTTTTACAATCTCACAGTGTTGTGGGGCTCGACGCTCTTTTCCGGACTCGTGGTTGGGGTCTTCGTTCTCTACGTCTTTGACGGTACAGTGGCGGCTCGGTTGGCTATATTGACCTGCATCGCGGTGATCTTGGCGACCTTTCTCATCGAAAGTTCTCTGGCATGGCAACTCTCTCAAGGTATCTCCCAGATGCAGGTATCGTGGCCGCGGCCCTCTCCACGCCTTTATCTCGGATCCGCCGCGGTGACCTTAGTGGATCTTCTTTGGATGGCGGTTCTCTGGGAAGCACTCCGTCGCTGGCGATGGATGGGCTCTTTGACCGCCAGTATCTTCGCCACCCTTTTGGGCACCTTCGCGCTCGACGCCCTGCTCTTTCCCCTACTGGCCTTCGGTCGAGTTCCCGAGGTGTCTTCTCTGATGCAGGGGGCTCTCGCCGAACGCCTGCTCCTCTTGCTCTGGCTGTCTCCGTTACTGAGCGCCTATGTTCGATGGCAGAAGAGCATCCACGGGTCGGACCTCGGCCGCGGCAAAGTCCTTTCGATCTTGACTGGCAGTGCTCAATCCGAGGAGAGACTGTTCCGAGCCGAAGAAGAAATTCGAGAGCGCAAGCAGATCGAAGAAGCTCTGCGACAGAACGAAGAGCAGTTCCGCACCTTGGTGGAAAATATTCCAGGTATCACGTTCCGTTGTCGCCTCGACGGAGGGCGCAGCTTAGTATACGTGAGCGAGTCAGTGTCAGAGATCACGGGCTGCACTCCGGCCGAACTCCTCGAAGATCCCAGCAAGAGTTTGACGAGCTTCATCCATCCCGTGGACCGAGCGGTGGTCGACAGCACCGTCGAGCGGGCACGGATGAAGCAACAGGCCTACACCTGTGTCTACCGCATTGTTCGCCAGGATGGCAAGTTGCGCTGGCTGGAAGAGCGCGGACAGATCAAAGAAGATGGGCCCGCGGTTTGGCTGGACGGCGTCATCACGGACATCACAGAGCGAATCGCCATCGAAAACGAACTGCAGCGCAACGAGCGCGCTTTGCAAACCGTGCTGGACAACTGTCGTGCGGTGGTTTTCCTCAAGGACCGCCAAGGCAAGCACCTGTTGGTCAACTCCTTCTACGAAGAAGCCATCGGCGTCGACAAGGACAGCGCCGTGGGCAAAACGGACTTCGATCTGATGGACGAGAAGGCCGCCGCGACGATTGTGGAGATCGACCGAAAAGTGATGGAGAGTGGTGAGGCGCTCCAGTTCGAGGAGGACGTGCCTCGGGCGGACGGGACCGTGCGAACGTACGTGACCACGAAGGTGCCCCTTTTTGACGAGAATGGCGAGGTTTACGCCATGTGCGGCTTCGCCACTGACATCACGGAGCGCAAAACCTCTGAAAAGTCCACCCAAGAGAATGAGCGCCGCCTCCAACTTGCGGTAGATGCAGCCGACGCCGGCACCTTTGTCTGGAACTGCTTGACGGGATTGATGGAATGGAGCGATCGGAGTCTTGAGATTTTCGGACTCGCTCCCGACGACTTCAAGGAGACCTTCCTCGACTGGATCTCTCACGTGCACCCCGATGACCAGGAGCGACTCACTCACGCCCTTCAGGAGAACCTCGCTGGGGCCACCCGCTGGGAGCAAGAGTACAGAATCGTTCGGCCTGACGGCGGGGTACGGACGGTGGCGGCCGCCGGTTATTTCACGCTTGGTGCCGACGGCGACCCCGAGACTCTCTCTGGTCTTCACCTCGACGTGACCGATCAGCGCCGGGCCCAGGAAGCTCTCAAGGAGGCCAAGTCCACCGCCGAGCAAGCCAATCGAGCGAAAAGCGACTTTCTGGCCACCATGTCCCATGAGATCCGAACGCCTATGAACGCTGTGATCGGCATGACCCACCTGATCGGTCGAACGCAACTGAACCCCAAACAGGCCGACTACGTGAAAAAGATCGAAAGCTCCGCCAAGGCTCTGTTGGGTATTATCAATGACATTCTCGATTTCTCAAAGATCGAAGCCGGTAAACTCAAGTTTGAGGAGGTCGACTTCGATCTCGACCAGGTCTTGGAAAGCCTGGCGCATCTGGTCACCGTGCGCAAAGCTGACAAAGAGAGCCTCGAGGTTCTCTTCAAAGTGGCCCAAGACGTCCCCAAGGACTTGCGCGGTGATCCCCTGAGACTGGGTCAGGTCTTGACGAATCTCGGAAGCAACGCCATCAAGTTCACGGACAGCGGAGAAATTCTCGTCTCCGTGGAGTGCCTAGAGCTTAGCGACGAGTATGCGCTCTTGGAGTTCGCCGTAACCGATACGGGCATCGGTCTCACCCCTGAGGAACAGAGTCGACTTTTCCAGCCCTTCAATCAAGCGGACAGTTCCACCACTCGCAAGTACGGCGGAACCGGTCTCGGTCTTTCGATCAGCAAGCGCATGGTGGAGATGATGGGCGGCAAGATTCGCGTAGAATCGCTCCAAGGGAAAGGGAGCACGTTCGCTTTCACCGCGCGATTCGCCCGGTCACACAAAGCTCCAAGACAGCATCCCCTCATCAGTTCCGACCTGAGAAATCTCGATGTGTTGGTGGTTGATGACAACGCCACGTCTCGGGAAATTCTAGAGGAGTTGTTGGTGGGATTTGGCTACAAGGTCACTCTGGCCGCCTCGGGACAGGAAGCCATCGAGGAGGTTCGAGCCAAGGGGAGCGACCATCCCTTTGACCTCATCTTGATGGACTGGAGAATGCCCGGTCTTAATGGCGTGCAAACGGCGCAGAGAATCCGAGATCTGATGGGCCCGAAGGTTCCCATTACCGTCCTCGTCACCGCCTACGGGCGCGACGACGTGGTGCGTTCGGCCGAGGCGGCCGGCTTTCACAGCATTCTCTCGAAACCCGTCAACGAATCGCTACTCTTCGACACCATCGCATCGGCCTTCGGCCAAGTCCCGGATGTCGAATTGCCGCTGTGGGAATCCGGTCGGGTGACCTTCGAGGGTTCCCATGTTCTGCTCGTGGAAGACAACGAGATGAACCAACAGGTGGCCCGGGAGCTTTTGGAACTGAGCCTGCTGACAGTCACCATCGCCGGACACGGCCAAGAGGCGGTGAATCTGTTGCGCGAAAACCGCTTTGACGCCATCTTGATGGATGTCCAGATGCCGGTCATGGACGGCCTGACCGCCACCCGTCTGATTCGTGCGCAACGATTAGCTCCCCAGACGCCGATCATCGCTATGACCGCCAATGCTCTGTCGGGAGACCGCGACACATGTCTCGATGCGGGCATGGACGACTACGTGGCCAAACCCATTGAGCCCGAAGAACTCACGGCCACCCTCGCCCGTTATCTGAAGGGGGGCGGCGTTGCCAAATCCGAGGCGGCCCCGACGACCGAGCGTGTCTTTCCCATGATTCACGGCTTGGACCCGAAAGCCGGTCTTCGCAGAGTGGGCCAGAACATGGTTCTTTATCGCAAGCTTTTGCAGCAGTTCCGAACCGAGCAAGGACGTGCGGACTGCGACCTACGCGAAGCTGTTTCCCGCGACGACTTGGAGTCGGCGTGCCGGATCGCCCACACCGTCAAAGGGGTAGCCGCGAATCTGGGAGCGGTTTTGGTAGCGGGATACGCCGGAGATCTGGAGAAGCGCTTCCGGGGCGGAAACACCTCGGACCTCGAGGGTCTGCTGGGTCTGTTCGAGCGGAGTCTGAGTCGATTGACCGAAGACTTGGCCTTCCTCGAGGTCGAAATCGTGGCGGAGTCTCCAAGCGCCTCGGTCGTCGATCCCGACGAACTCTCTGGTGACGTGATAGCCATCGGCGAGTTCCTGGAGAGCGACCTGGAGCGGGCCATGGCTCTCGCGGATGAACTGGTCGCCCGATGGGGCTCGACGGAGTACGGTGGACTTCTCAAAAAGCTGCAAAACGCTCTTGGGTCGTTTGACACCGACAGTGCCGGGAGTCTGCTCACAACGATCACAGAAAGGATTTCCCACCATGGACAAGCAGAAAGTACTCATCGTTGATGACACTCCACAGAACATCCACGTTTTGATGGAAACCCTCAAAGACAGCTACAAGATTGTGGCCGCGACCAGTGGTGCGAAAGCCCTGCAGTTGGCGGAACGCCCCCCCCTCCCCGACTTGATCCTGCTCGATGTCATGATGCCGGAGATGAGCGGTTACGAGGTGTGTGAACAGCTCAAGAAAAACCCCTTGACGCAGAGTATTCCCGTCATCTTCGTGACGGCTCTCAACGAAGCCGGAGATGAGGAACGAGGCTTGGAGTTGGGCGCCCTCGACTTCATCACTAAACCGTTCCATCCGGCCCTCGTGAAGGCCCGAGTGAAAAATCAGTTGGAACTCAAGCGCCATAGGGACTACCTGGAAGTCGAAGTGGAGCGAAGAACGCAAGAACTTCTGGCCGCCAATCTGGCCCGCCAAAAATTAGAGAACGAACTGGACGTGGCCCGCAGTCTCCAACTGTCCATGCTTGCCGATGATCTGTTCCCCTTACCGGGGCACAGCGATGGGGGCCTTGCGGCTCACCTCCGTCCGGCGCGGGCCGTCGGGGGAGACCTGTATGACTACCTGCTCTTAGACTCCGATAGGCTGTTGGTCATGTTGGGCGACGTTTCCGACAAAGGTGTGGCCGCCGCGCTCTTCATGGTAAGGGCTCTCACTCTGCTGCGCTCGTTCGCCCCAAAGGCGTCCTCCCCCGGGGAACTGCTATCCTTAGTGAACGTGGCTCTCTGTCGCGACAACGACGCCTTTATGTTCATCACCTTGGCCTGCTGCGTGTTGGATCTCAAAACCATGGAATGGACCTATGCCAGCGGGGGCCACGAGCCCCCCCTGCTGCTCAGCCAAGGAGAACCGCAATTTTTAGAACTGGAGTCCGGCCCGGCTTTAGGACTGATTGAGGACGGAGAATTCCCCGTGCACACTGGAATCCTCGCTCCGGGCACCTCGATACTTTTGTACACGGACGGCATCACCGAAGCGGAACAAGAATCCCAAGAGAACTACGGAACCGAGCGTCTCTGCCGCGCCGCAGGCCCCCTAAGCCGGTCCACTCCCGCGGAAATCGTGAAGGGAATTTCGCTCAGTGTGAAAGACTTTGTCGGTGAGGCCGAGCAATCCGACGATCTCACCATGTTGGTGCTTCAAGCTCCCGGAGGACGACAATGAACGAAACGGTGAGCCTAAAAAACGAGCACGCGGAAGTCGAGCGTTTTCAGCGCCTTTTCGAAGAGCTATTGAGAGGCGAAGGCTTTAGCGAGGACCTGATTCACGACCTCGTTCTTGTCAGCGAAGAACTGTTAGTCAACACCATCAATTACGGATACCCTAGTACTGAGGTCACCGGAATCATCGAAGTGGACATTCTCGTCGACACGTCAAGAATTGTCTCCCTGACCTTTCGCGACGATGGTCAAGCTTTCGACCCTTTAGCCGCCGAGGAGCGCGACCCTAACGACGAACGGGTCGGCGGTTGGGGACTCCCCATGATCAAAGCGCTCACTGATAAACTGAGCTATCGACGTGAGGGGAATCATAACATTATCGCGATCGAACGAGCCGAGAGGGATTCATAAAGTCCTACAACGAACGCACGGGAAGAATGACAGGAGGCAATATGTCTTTGACAATCGATGTTTATAAGTCCGACGACGGCAAATGCAAATTTGAACTCAATGGGCGTCTCGACACGAACACAACGGCTCTCTTCGACGAGAAAGTTGGTGGGGTTGACAACGTGAAATACCCGGTGCAGATCGTTGATCTCGCAAGCCTTACTTACGTCAGCAGCGCCGGTGTGCGATCACTGTTCAAGGCCCGCAAGAAAGCTCACGATGCCGGAGGCCAACTCTTGCTTGTGAAGCCTCAGCCCCAAGTAAAGAAAGTCTTTGACATCATCAAAGCCCTACCCTCGACATCTATCTTCAAAGACGAAGAAGAGATGGACAACTATCTCGACATGATTCAGAAGAAGAATCAGTAGAGAAGACCGTCACTCGATTCCGGGCGCATTCATTGCTTCTTTAGCTTTGCTTCGGTCTCCCACAACAACCATCAGGTCTGCGCGGCGGACCACCTCTTCAGCGGATGGCGAGACGATGGTCTCATCTCCCCGTCGTATCGCCACAACGTTCAGGCCGAAACGACGGCGGAGATGAAGATCGTGCAAGGTCAATCCGCAGAAATTCTGGGGAGCCTTGAGTTCGAACATGGAGTGTTGTAGCGTTAACGGCACCACCTCGATAAAATCTTTAGGTCCCAGAAAATCTCGCGCCAAGCGGGCCGCCACTTCGCGCTCCGGAAAAATCACCCGGTCGGCCCCAATCTTGGTCAAAATTTTTCCGTGTAGCACGGTGGTCGCTTTGGCCACCAACTGTTTGGCTCCAGCCTCTTTGAGGAGCAGCGTGGTCATGAAGCTGGCTTCGAGATCGCTGCCTATAGCGCAAACCACGGCGTCAAAATCGGCCACTCCCAGTTTGTTCACAACTCTGGGAT
>JBBKWP010000269.1:0-14374 GCA_037968995.1 Candidatus Xenobia bacterium | reverse complement strand
GGTAGGGGTCCGGGTCAGAGGAGCCGGGGCGCGGGCGATGAGAAAGTCAGGACTCCAAGTTTTGAAGCTACTGGGAATGGGGCTCACGTTTTGATAGGCGATGTTGGTCATTTTGATGTCCTCCGTTGATTTCTTAACCTCAGAGTATCCCTAGGCTGTTATCTGGCTGTTATTCCAATGAGGTATTGCGAGAGAACAGGAAAAAGACGGGGGAGGATTGTCGACTGGGACCTAAAATTAGGCGAGCCTAGCAAGTTTACTTAGGCAGGGCGAATCCTGTAGTTAGGCAAGGTTAAAAATCATGAATGTAGTCCCCATGGCCAACGCCATCGTTCATTTCTACTTGTTGAGGAAGTTGGGACACTTCACGCCCGAGCAAGGCGGGCGTTTCTTTCGCTACCGACCTTGTATGTGCGGTCGAAAGTTGAAGCGAAGCTTTTCAGACGGCCTGCCGGAGACGTTGGCCGAGGTGACGTTTCACGACTTGGTCCACCAGCATCCCGCGGAGTTGGGCGTTCTCTGCCGTGCCTACTTCGGCTGCGATTTGTCAAAGAAATAGAGTGAGAGCGAGCCTCCAAATAGGTTGACCAGGATTCCGCGAAATCAACCCACTTTGCCTCAGTAGCCTTTGAAAGTTTCCAGCAGTTCTTGAGCAGAGCTTCGAAGTTCTGGGTCTTTGGATACCCGCAAAATGGTCTCGGCATCGGCTCTCGCTCCTTTAGCATCCCCGTTGAGTGCAAAAACGAGTGCCCTCCAATAGAGCATCTCGGGGCTGCCATCGAGTCGCACCGCCGTGTTCATCTGTTCGAGGGCCTCCGGGTGCCTTTTCTTTTCTACGTAGACCTTGGCGCGACCAAGATAAGCGAGGGCGTCCCTAGGATTTAAAGCGACAACCGCATCGAAATCCTTCATGGCGTCGTCCCACCGCGAGAGTGCGATGTATTCGTTGCCTCGATTGACGTAGGGAAAGTGAAAGGATGGCTGGATGGATATGCTCGTTGTATAAGCCTTGACGGCCTCGACATGTTGACCCATGTGCCCCAGAATCAGTCCTCGAGAGTAGGAAACGTGATGATTGCCGGGATATTCTTTGTCCGCCTTGTCCAACAAGACGAGAGCTTCTTGATAGTTTCGGTCAAAATCCAAGAGTTTCGCTCGCAAAAGATAGGAATCCAACCCGTCCACACCAACGCTCAAAGCCTTCCGGCTATCGGCTCTCGACTTCTCAATCTGGCCCATTTCTTGATACAGAAGCGAGCGAGAACCGTAGGCCTCTCCGTTCTCTGGATCCAGTTCGATGGCTCGATTCAAGTCGCTCAACGCTCGCGATCTTGAGCCCCACTTCAAATAGATCTGGCCGCGGGTCTGATAACCTTCGCTGCTTTTCGGATGGGCTACCAAAAACTCGTCACAGATTTTCACCGCTTGAGAGTACTGTCCCAGGTCCCTAATCATCATGGCCTTCATAAGAACGTCGTCTTTCTGGGCAAAGGCACTTTGGGAAGAGAAAAGTAGCAAAATAAGGAAGGAAATGGAGAGTCTCATAGGTTCTAGCCTTTCTGGTTGAGGAGCAATTTGAGCGCCGGCCGTCATCGAAACACCGGAACTCGAAACCGTGCAGCGCGTGAACCTGGAAACTCTCAAGGCGTTTCGGATCGTCCGGGAAAGGGATTCGACAAAGAACTCAAAGTCGTGACGAACCTCTCTACAAATCCGTAAAACGGATCGCAGTTCTGCAGGACCCGTTAGGCGGCTCTCCCGTAAACCTCTTCGAGAATCTCGAAGCGCTCAGGAAACGCCTCTCTGTAATCGTCGAGAGCTTGGCTGCCTTGCTCGCGAGCTTCCAAATAGGTTGACCAGGATTCCGCGAAGTCTTCCTCGTGATTGGTTTCGGCATACTCCGTCAACCTTCGGCCGTCGGACTCGATCGCATCTTCCCAACCCTCTGGCGCTCCTTTGCTCCCTCCAAAGGGATTGACGTCACCGTCAAAAGGATTGAAAGTGCCGCGGACTCCTTCCCCTTGACCGTCCGTCTCGTAACCTACTCCATGGCCAAACTCGTGATCAAAGGTCGATTCATTGAGATTGTCCAGTCCGTTGTAGAAGCGAATCTTGTCGCCGTCGGAGCGGAAATCCGCGGCAACGTTATCTTTGCCAGGTTTCCCTCCTTGAAGTAAAGAGATCTCATCCACCGAGTCCCTCAGATGCTCCGGCACCTCGGTGTAGTAGTCGGAAAGCCTGGCCAGCGCGATTCTAGTCTCCTCCGCGCTCAACTCGGAAGAAATCTTGACGGTGTGGCCATCCTCGCCTCGCAGTTCGAACTTCACATCGTCTCCCTCACCTCCGAGTTGCACGAATGTCAGGTTTTCCACGTCGCCGTTGCTGTTGGTGAAACTGACCTCGCCTCCTTCAGCGAGGCCTTCCACAATCGCAGTTTCCTGCTGAGCCGCAAGCTCCGGCGTCCGGTTTGCCTCACCCTGACTGGTAACGAAGTCGTCGTCTTGGTTAGGTAGTCGATAGTCATTTTCAGGGATTCCGGTTCGATTCGAACCTAAGGAATCCGCTCGGCCGTCCCCTATGGCTTCGAAGTCGTCTCGATACTGTTGGGCATGGAGATCGCCCCGCGAGATTCTGTTATCGGAATCGTTGTCGGAGTCGTTGCCCACATCGAGGTCCGCGAGAAGCTCTTCGCGGCCCAGCAAGTATGTTGCATTGCTCTCCAACTTCGCGAGTTCCGCATCGATTTGGTCCTCCTCTGTGCCCCCATCCAACAAACGTTGGCGGGCAGCATCTCGGTCGTAGTCGCCCGAGGCCACGTCGCGAAGATCGTCCAGCGAGACGACACCGTCGGTGTCGCCCCCTCCGGGATTATCGTAGACGCTGAATTGGTCATCGAGGCTATCAAGAGCAGCACTATCATTGCGTGCGTCTAGTGCTTCCTGCTGCGACTCGGTGAGGTTCGCGCCGAAATTGCTCTCCATGCCTCCCAACAGCGCGTTGAAGGAGTGACTTTGCTCACTAGGATCTTGGCTTTCCTGCGAGAGCCGGACTTCATCCTTGACAGGCCCGGGTCTGCGCGAATCTCCAACTCGAGTAGTGGAGGTTGGGGGGCTTCCCGAAAAGGATGTCCTCGCGGGGATCGATCCGCTGGGCGTTCGGTCACTTCTGGGCTCGCTCTCGCTTTTGGAAGAACGTTTTGAAGTTTTTGAATCACTTGACGCGCTGATTGCCGATCTCGAAATCATAGGGGGATAGCTCCTGGTTTACTCTTGCCCCAACCCTATCGAATGGGTGTGGACTCCTGCGTCAATTGTCCAATAATTTGTTACATCGATATGAACAGGCTGACTTTCCTTTGGACTATTCCTGATAGGCGCAACTTGGCAGGACCAACGAGACGGTCCTCACAATACGGCAACCATGGTTAGGAATGCGGAACGGGACAAGTGTGGTGAGGGAGAGCTGTCTGATGGCAGGCCCTAAACTCGGAGCCCACGTCAGCGCGGCCGGTGGCGCCTACAAAATCTTCGCTCGAGGACACGAGATCGGCACCGAGTGCCTCCAACTTTTCACTCGAGCGCCTTCCCAGTGGAGGGCCGCTCCTCTCACCACTGAAGCGATCAGCCAGTTCAAAAAAGAACGAAAGGCCTACGGGTCGCCGTCGGTGATCGCCCACGACATCTATTTGAACAATCTGGCCGGGGCCAACGAGGACATTCGCCGTCGCTCCATTGAGACCATGGTCGAGGAAGTGGGACGTTGTCATCAACTGGGCATCGACGGGCTAGTCTGCCATCTGGGCGCCCACCCCGAAGGCCCCGACATTGGTCTCGTTCGGTACGCCGACGCCATCTCAGAGATCTTTCGTCGCACCGAAGAGCAACCGTTGCCCATTCTATTGGAAACCTGTGCCGGCCAGGGAACGTGCCTCGGCCACTCGTTGGAGCACTTGGCCCGCGTCATCGCACTCAACGATGGTCATGAGCGTTTGGGAGTCTGCGTGGATACGTGCCATGTCTTCGCGGCAGGCTACGACCTTCGCAAAAAGGCTCAGTACGCGGAGTTTTGGGAGACCTTCGACTCCCTGATCGGTCTCGATCGACTTCGTGCGCTCCACCTCAACGATTCGAAGAAGCCATTGGGAAGCCGAGTGGACCGTCACAATCACATCGGAGAAGGCGAGATCGGACCATCTGCCTTCCGCTGGTTGGTACGCGACTCACGCTTTCGAAATATTCCCGCCGTCATCGAAACGCCGGAACTCGAAACCATGCACCGAGTCAATCTAGAAACTCTGAAGGCGTTTCGACGGCCGTCAAGGGCACGGGTGAAGGTCTAAAAACGGCTTCTTGCTTTTTAAGCTGTCTGGCTAGACGCCGGAAAAGTGACAAGCCGATTTCGGGAAATCGTCTGATGAGTTTGTCTAGCCGTTCCCGATCTAAGCTCCACAACATAACCGGGCCTATCGCGACGACGTCTTCGCGATAGGCACCTCCATCCAAAAGGGGAGTGACACCAAAGAGGGCGCGCTCCGGTCTTACTTTACCCTCCACTAGCAGGTAGAGATGTTCAGCGGAAGTCCCTCGAGCGACGACCCGTTCACCGTCGGGAAACCTGTGAGTGATCGTCACGCGATCCACCTCCTGGAGTTCCTCGAAGCTCAGATTGGCGAAAAGCTCGTTGGACTTGAGGACCGCTAGGCGATTCAACATCTCGTCGGTGCACTGGTCGCGGCACGCAAGAGCGGCGCGCCTGACAAAAGGCGCTGAGGAGTGCGTTCCACTGTCCAAGCTCTCAGTTGCATCTCGGGACAGTTCCGCTAAATCCGGCATCAGGCGCACAGCGATCTTAAGTCGCTCTTCCGTGGACGACGAGGTTTCAGTCAACAAAACCAGCAATCCCGCGGCCTCACGATCACCTAAGTTAGAAAGGACTTCCATGGCGTTGGCCCGCGAGGATGCGTTGGAAAACCGCAGGCTGGAAATCACGGGATTCAAGAGATGCTCACCCTCGAGTAAGGACAGCGCTTTGAGCGCCAATCGCCGGCACCGCTCACTATGGTCGGTTAGAGCTAGGCCATATGTGAGAAATCTCGACTCGGTCTGTCTGGAAATGGCCTCCGCCATCGCGAGATGACGCCAAGCCTGTCGCACCACAAAACGCAACTCTTGACCCAACAAGAATCGACCCTTCGCCGTGCCGCTCTCGGCCGCGGCGTCAAAGGCCGCTTCCACCACCCAGACGCGTTCGCTACGAAAGTAGATCTCCACGAAAGAAAGGGCCGCTTCTCCTCGTTGAGAGAGCGATGACACAGCCACACGTCGAACCCGGGGTCTGGGATCCTGCAGCCGATCCGCGAGAGCTAGGCTGGCCAGCGGGTCGCAAGACCCTCGCACGGTGGCTATCGCCGTCAGCACCACCTCCTCATTACGACTCTTGAGGTCTTTTAGGGACTTCCGAAGACTCATATCTTTGTCGCAGAGCGGTGAGGGAGAGAGCAGGGGCGTGCTCGGCGTCGTCATGCTGCTCGCCTTAAAGCCGAGCCCGTGCCCAGAGAGGTCGTCGACTAAAGTTTGGAGGTAAAGACGCTGAACTCTCCAGGCCGAAAGGAGGTAGAGACAGGCACTCGAGGCTCCGAATCCGACCAAGGTCGAGGCCGGAACACGATGCTGAAAGAACGCCAACGAGACTGCCGCGATGGCTTGAGTTCCCGCCCCGATGACGCCATCGACTGTAGCTCGAACGCCCCCCCTAAAACGCGCGGGCACGGCGCTGTAGACCAAGGCGCGTGTAGGGGATGCTAGGCTGTCCTGAAGCATTTTACGATTCATCCAAGCCAGCATGGCCGGCCACAAAGAATAATGATAAGCCAGAAGCATTATCGTCAAGACGGATCCGATCGGTTGGATGAGATTGGCGTTGGCCACTCCCAAACGACGTAGAAGCCATGGCGTGACTTTGGCTCCCAGGAAGAGTTCCACGATGTTGGTCACCGCCACAAAGATGCCCAAGAACTCGGCCAACTCGCCTTCTCCGGGGAAGGCCGCTACAAAGATGTCCGAATGGAAATACACCACGAAGGTGTTCGTGACCATGAGCGCAGCCGCCATGAAAGCCAGAGCGCGGGCCAAGGGCGATCGTTTAAAAAACGCCCACGTCGAAGGGCGTACATCAACCTGGGAGCCCGGCCTCGAGGTCCTCCGCTCAAGCGGCGGATTCCACTGTGTTAGCAGGCGACGATAGCGCCACAAGAAGCCGCCCATCAACACCTGGCATCCTATCCATGCCCAGAGAAGCCCTTGGGCCGACCAAAAACGAGACACCAGCGAGGCCGAGAAACCTCCAATGATCTCTCCACTGGTCGCCCCCACCACAAAGAGGGGCAGAAGTCGCTTCATCGCCAAGGTATCGAAATAGTCGCCTGCCATGGTGTAGAAATGGCTGATGAAAAGGGTAAAGCTTAGCCAGTTGAAGCAGAAAAGAGCCACGTAGACAGCGTTGACATCAGCGCGCACGAAGACAAGGGCCCCACCCAAAAAGAGCGCCGAAAGTGCCAACAGGACCAGAAAAGTCTGTTCATGGCGCAAACGCCCCACCCAGCGCGAGTAAAGCCCGGCCCCAACCATCGTGACCAAAGACGCCACGGTCATCGTCATCGGGAGAGCCTGAACACCGAGACGAGTGAGCAGCAGCGATTCAGCGGCCGTGGACCCGACCGTCTGCCCTACTAGCAGTAGCCCGGATAGAGCGAAGAAGAAACGAAAGCGCCCTAACTCTGTGGCCCGGACGTCGGGAAAGAGTCGCTCAAGCACGGCGACCACGGGGAATGCTGACAACACAACGCGTCCCAGTTCCGTCGCCGCGAGGTCCTATGGTCAGCGCACCATCCCATCGTATGACAAGATCGCGTGCGACCTTCAGGCCGAGTCCCGGCCCGGACAGGCAAGCCTCAAGATCTTCCGGGGCCGACTCCCCGGCGTCCTGAACCGTCAACTCGATGGTTCCTCCAACCTTTCTAGCCAGCAAAGCGATCGGCCCCGCTGCGGCGTGCCTTAAAGCGTTGTCCCATAAGATCTCCACCAAAATCCGAAAGTCTGAGGGCGTCACGTCTAACGGCATGTTGGTAAGATCCTGCAGTTCAAGCGAAACGCTTCGATCGTCTGGCAGCGAACTCTCGAAGTCTGCGGACCACTCCTCCAAGGCCGCGGCCCAACCCACAAAACTCTCAATCGGTTCAAGGGCCTCGCGCCGACCTTGATTCCACCAACGCAGGACGGTAAAGCCCACTCGTTGCTCCCAGGGTGAGTTCGGAGTCGCAAGTCGGTGACAGAGATGGTCGAGTCGATCATCAAGTTCTTTAGTCTGCTCTCGTTCGCTGGTCAGATCATGAAAGAGAAGAATACTGCCCAACTTCTCTTCCACCGAGGCAGTCAAGAAAGTGCGCTGAACTCTGTAGAGACGGCCTTCTCGTTCCATCTCTGACGTCTGTTTCATCCCCGAAGGCGTTGTCAGCAGTTGGTGGAGCACCGACTCGGGGAGCAGGTCTTGAGGAGTCCGACCTATCAGTTGGGACTCGACAACTCCTAAGGCCACCGCCGCACCGGGGTTAGCCATGCTCACCAATCCATTCTCGTCCAAGGATAGCAATCCGTCTGAGTGGCTACGAAAGAGAGCCTTCAACTCGGCTTGGGCCCGCTCCAACTGCTCCACGGGATTGGCGAGGCCGGCGACTAGGGGATAGCTCACCGCAGTGGCCATAACGAAGGCTACCAGCGCCAACAGCCCGAGCTTTCGACTGGACGCCTCCATAAAGACCTGGACGGGCGCCAAACTACGGGCCATGAAAAGATGGGCCCTTGGCTCTCCTTGCGCCTCACCCAAAGGTAATCTTTGCAGCAGAAAACCCTCTAAGGAGCCCCTCAGCTTTCGCGGGTCGCTCTCTGCCCAAACTTCGCCGTCGTGTTCCACTTGGAGATCCACATTGAGGTCCTGGGAAAGGCGTTGCAAAAGAGCGGCATCGACTTGATAGGCCACACTGAGATAGCCGTCGATATAGCCCTGGCTGTCCACCACCGGAACCGCGGCCCCCTGATACAGTACTCCATCCATCCACCAGTAGTCGCGCAGTGAAAAAGTTTGTCCCTGCCACTTCACCAACGCCGGGGCATCGGGGTGAGGCCCGTCCCCATTCATAGCTCCCAAGAGGTTACCGACTTGATCGGTGACAAATATCTGGTCGACTTGGAATCCTTGGGCTGAAGATTCCAGATAGTCCTGGAGGGTTGCAGCGTCAGTTCTCCGCAAAACGTTGCGAAAGGCCGGAGAGGACTCCAAAGCTCCAGCCATCACTTCTAAGGTACGAAAGCGTTGAGCTTCCCCAGAACGAAAGGCCGCCGCGGAAGTTTTAAGTGACGCCTCTAAGTTGGCCTGAAACTCTTGACGCAGATCGGAAAACAGCCAATAAAATGTGCCTCCCAAGACGCCTAGAAGGAGGCTGGAGATGACCAGAAGGAGTCGAAGTCGAAGCCTCACTTCAGAGCGAAACTCACCTTGACGGAACCCTCTTTGGGCACCTCCACCAAGCGAACTTGGGACCCCAGTTTGGGATGCCAAGCGCGAATTTTGTGTTTGCCGGCGGGAATGTTTTCCAGTCGAAAAGTGCCTTTGGCGGAAGCCTTGCAGAAGTATTCATTAGGCAAGACTAAAATATGAGCATTCATGTGGCTGTGGATCGCGCAAAACAGTTCCACCTGACCCGGCTTAGTAAAGGTGACGGATCGAAACTCACCTTGGGGGTACTCCGGCAAATGAAAAGGCTTGACCGGAGACTCCGAGTAGACCGAATGAAAAATCTTGTCCCCATTGGGAAACTCAATTTGGGTGCCCGTCCGAACCGCCGTGACGTAAGGCACGAAAGTCTTGTCGACTTGGCGGATCCGCGCCTGAGATGTTCCTTTAGGGGAAGTGATCAAATCTAAGACGCTGACGACAACGTTTTCGGACTCTACGACCTTGGGCCTTGGCTTAGTGACACTCTTCAACCCTTGTGGCCCATACTTTTCAGAGGCGGGACGCAGACGTTGAATTTTGGCAGGTTCTTGAACCTCCACGGTGCCTTCCACGGTGCCCGCGAGAGTAGCAGAGCTCAGAAAAAGAATCGCCGTAAATACCAGAGTTCCCCGCATCTCTACCATCTTGAACAAATTCGTCAGGTCCCCTTTGTGAGGCCTCGAAGGGTAAGGTGTAGGCCCGAGACCACCTTCGAGAGGCTCTCGAAGTCCAAGGTCTTGACGGTGTCTGTTGGTCGATGATAGTTCGGATTTCGAAAAGGTGCGGTATCGGTCACCATCAAGGCGGGGTATCCAGCCTGCCAGAACGACCAGTGGTCAGACCAACCGATGCCTTCGATCTGGCTGGGAGCCGACAAACCCTCCGCGGGGAACATTTTCGCCGACCGAAAGCCCTCCAGGCAACGACCCATGAAACTGCTCGACGAGAGGTCACTCACGAAACCCACGAAATTTCCTGTTTCGGGATAGCCGCTCAAGCCCGGAGGAAAATGTTGACTCCCGACGTCATCGGAATAAAAGCCCATAGACTCTAAGGCGATCATGCCGATCAACTTTTCCTGACGTTCTTGGCAAGATTTGGCGTAAACCAGGCTCCCCATGGCTGAGGTGTAAAAATAAGGAGGCTCTTCGTTGGCGAAAAAGACAAAGCGCAGCGTGGGGCCCTCTGGGTCGCTCTTGGCTAGACGCGCCAATTCCAAAAGAGCCGCGCAACCGCTAGCGTTATCGTCGGCCCCCGGAGTGCCACGCGCGGAATCGTAATGGGCTCCGACAACCAGCACCTCTTTGAACGTCCCTGGCCGTGTCGCCCAGAAATTCTCTACCGTGTGGCCCTCAACGTCATAGCCTTGTTGCTGAACCTCGTATCCGTAGGAGGTGAGTTGGGCGCGCAGATAAGCGGAAGCCTTGGCGTAGCTCTCCGGGTGATCTAAGTTTCGCTCGCCGATCTCCTCGGCCAGCGTTGTCACATGGCGCTTCAGATTCTCCGTGATTTCGGGAACGGCTTGGAAGGATGGCGGGACCGGAGTCGCCGAGGAAAGAGAGGCTTGGTGGTCTGGCGCAGCCTCAAGCAAGTGGGTTTGACGGCAACCGGTAAAGTTCGAGCCCAGGAAGAACAGAGCCATAAGGGCGACTCGAAAAGTCCCCAGTGTTTGCTTCTGCACGGACATTCAAGCCCGTCCTAGGAAAACCGCGTGTTTCAAACCGCCCCGACCGGGGCGAGAGGTTTCCGCCTTGAAACCCGCCTTGACCAAACGTTGCTCGAAAGGTCGGTCCGTCTGCTCCGACCATACGGCGAGGGTACCTCCAGCTTTCAACAAGCCTTTGAACGCGCTGAGCGCCCGCGTCCCATAAAACGGATCCGAACTCGGGTTCGTTGCGCGATTTGGGCCTTCGTACAGATCCAGAATAATGGAGTCGAGACTTCTTGCTTGCTGTGATCGCAAGTGGGTCGTCACATCCGCGATCACCAGTTCTACCCTCGGGTCTTCTAGCGCTCTATCATTCAGATGGGCTAACGGCCCCCGACACCACCGCTCGACCACAGGATTGAGTTCCACCACAGTCAGCGCGGCTTGAGCGGGAAGTGCGTCAAGAACTGCTCGTAAGGTGAATCCCATTCCGAGACCGCCCAGAACTACTCGCGGCGCTTTCGAGGTCAAGGGTCGACAGGCCACTTCTCCGAGAACCTTCTCACTACGATGAGCCAGACTGTTCATCAGAATTCGACCGGAAATGGTGATAAGGAAATCTCGCTCGTCGCGCTGGCGAAGTTCGAGCGGTCCCTCTTTAGTGTCAACCTGCTCTAAGGTGGTCCAGGGTCGCGGCATTTTCTAACGCTCTACAATGTTCAAGGATTCTTGAATTCCAGATTTTGAGGTTGCGGTAATCTCTAGTGTGGGTTTGAGGGGAGAGTCATCGCTCATACTCTAAAGGCCGCCAGAGTTGAATTTTCAAACACTATGTTAACTCTGCACTCAAGTCGATTTCCGAGGCCGGCCACGCGTCTTCGGCCCGCCCCGGCCTTCCAGAAATTCTCGCACCAGATCTAGCATGGTACGTGCGATCTGACGAGGCTCGCCGGGCAGCAGACTCTCGAGCGCCTCACCCGCCGCCGGTTCGAGTTCTGCTCGAACACGGGCCAACTGTTCCACCGCGAAATTCGAGCGAGACTTCCAAGACCCGTCTTTGAGGTCCCAGAACGCATCTTCTGGGTCATAATAGAAAGGGGACTTCAGGGTCGCAAGCTTTTCCTTGAGGGATGGCACCGTGTACCCCTGGTCTACGACGAGCGTCTTGATAAATCGCAACTCCACTAAATCGAAGTTGGTGTATTTTCGACTGCGACCTTCCGCCGGTAACTCGGGATTCAACAAACCCTGAGCCTCCCAATACTGAATCATCCGTGTTGTCACACCGAACACCCTGGCCGCGTCAGCCTGCGATAGATAGAGAACAGCCCCCTCAAAGAGGTCCAATTGTCTTTTTTGAGGGAGTCGACGCAACATCTGAACTCATGATTCTCAGAGAGACTCAAGAATTCTTCCTTTTCAGACATTCGCTGTCCCGACTTATCCACTTATCCCCACGATATCCACAAAAGTTGTGCGAGTTTCTCGAAAAAGTGTTGACTCCGAACATGTCTTGCGCTTATGATGTGGTCGTAAGAGATTTGACTGGGTCTTTTATTGCGAGAGTCCTCTGTTTACGATAGTGAACAAACCTTACCAGTCAAGTGGTTCCTCCACGACCGTTCGTAAGGCCCCTATGAAAATAGGGGTCCTTTTTTTGTTCTGGTTTCAACAGCGTGGCGAGCTGGCGACGCCTCCGCTGCTAGCCCAAATCTCGCTGGCTGCTAGCCCGCGCCTCCGCGGCTAGCCTCGCAGAGCTTCGACGCCAACTTCGCGGTATCAACGGGGCGGAAAATTGGCCCCTTCAACCGTCCTTGTATCTCAGCGCCTCAGGCGGTCTCGGAACAGCACAATCAGAGGCGGCACCAAAAAGTAAGTAGCTAAGAGGTTTGCGCCCACACCGGCGGCCATAACGAAGCCTAGGGAAAAGATGCCGGGACTGGAGGCGACCATGAGTGTGCCGAAACTGGCGATGGTGGTCCAAGCGGAGAGTGAAATCGCCCTTCCAGTGGAGCCTCCGATGAGGAGGTCGTCTGGATGCTCAAGGCAGCGATGAACCGCATGGATTCCGAACACCAGTCCGATCCCCAGAGTCAGCGGAAGCGCCATACAGTTCGCCGGGTTGAAGTTCACGCCGCAGACTCCCATGGCCCCCAACATGCCGATGGTTCCTACGACCTTGGGGACGAGGGCGATCAGGGTCGGAAGTATGGCACGGAAGTGAAGAAGCAGCAAGACGATGATGGAACCTACTGCGTACTTGACGGCGTCGAAGTAGGAGTCCCGCATCTGCTCGAGATAGCTTCGAATCAAAAAGGGCGGTCCTACACCGCGGTCGGTGACCGATTGAAATTCCAGTACAAAGGCGTTCAAGGAATCCCGCTCCCAAAGCGAGTCTTTGGCTAAGATTCTTAAGACCGTGTGACCATCGCTGTTCGAGTAGCGGAGAACTTCGGGGGTCTGAGTTTTCCACTTCGAGATGTCCAAATGCATCTTGTGCTGTCCAAGATTGACCAACATCCGGTTGAGTTCGGACTTTAAGTGCCGCTGCATCTGTTTCCAGACCTGCTCCAACGGTCCAGGTCCAGAACGAGACAGGCCCTCGACCCAATCGGGTCGATCGTCTTGCTCGCGAGTCTGCTTCACCAATGCCTTCAATCGTGCCCAGTCAGGGACGGATTCGGGGTCGAAGGTGGGGTAGGGAAGCTGAGAGGCTCGAGAGACGATGCTGCGGACCAACGGTTCCTTTGTGGCGATCCGCTGCGGCAACAGTTCAGCCACCGTCTGAATACTCTTGACCGTGGATAAATCTTCGAATTTCGCCTTGAACTCAAGCGCCTCTTGAGGACTCGCCGCCACAAAAAACGCCGCCAGCGAACTATAGCCCCCAAGCTTTTCGTAGGCCACTGCCTCAGAGTCGTCGGACTGGAGATTGAGAAGATTGTAGTCGAACCGAACCTGGGTCCCCAACAGACCCAATCCAAGCACGACCAAAGCTCCCACAACCAGAGTTTTTCGAGGTCTGCCGCGCAAGGTTCTCTCGGTGTCACACAGCTTCTCTGACGGAGTCAAAGCAGGCAGACGTCCCGGGTGAGTCTCTTCATGCCAAAAGAGCAAGGGAGGCAGTAGAAACACCACCGACGCGAAGCAGAGCCAGATGGCCGCGCCTGTTATGGTTCCGAGTTCGGTGACGGCTCGAAAGTCGGTCAGGGAAAGCGCCAGGAATGCCAATGAGGTGGCGGCCGCTCCTACCAAATTCTCCACGCCGCTGGTTCGCAGAGTGATCTCCATCGCTTTGAGCGACTCGTAGCGGCCGCGCTCTTCACTATATCTGGCCAGAAGATGAATGGAAAAGTCGATTCCGAGCCCCAAGGTAATGGTGAGAAAATTGATGGTGATAATATTTAAGACACCCACAGAAAGCGCCGCCCACGACACCGACCAAAACAGGCCGAACAGCAGGCTTCCAAAGGCCAAGCGCGGTCTCACCGTTTCTCGAAAACCCCAAATCAACAGACACTGTACAATCAAGACCGACAAGACCGACGAAAGGAGAGCGTCTCGGATTGTCTGCTGCTGCTCTTGAGCCTGCAGAAGCGGTTGGCCCAACAACACAAATCGACCAGAAAAGTGAAATTCACGATGCAGGTCCTCTAAGGCGGCGCGGGCGGCCAAGGGGTCGTCGCTGCGGAAGTATACGAGATGACGCAGATCGCCGTCAGTAAAAAAGGCCCGTTCTGGGAGCGTGACGCGGGGGAATAACTCACCCAGTTCGCCTCGACCGCGACTCTCGACGGACTGACGCCAAACTTCGGTGAATCGCTTCCGACTTTCCTCGCCTGAGGCATCTGCCGCCTCTGGGGGCGTGAGCAGCGTGCGCTGTTGGGGTTCGGCAGTTCCCTTCTCGACCTTCGCCGAGGGCTTCCACTCCAGAAAGCTGTACCACCCGCCCGTCGCTAGGCTCCGGAGCAGACCCTCGTGAAGCCTCAGCGCACTGTCGACCGATTGCAGGTCCTCGAGGGACAAAAAGTAGAGCCCCAAACGTTCCAAACCAGGCAGCTCCAGAGTGGCCCTGACATCAGAAAACAGCTTCGACTTTGGCAAACGCTCTTTGAGTTTCTTTACCGTCGCCTCACGGTCAGAGACCGTCGAACCGTCGAGGACCAGGATCAGGTC
>JBBKWP010000268.1:0-6368 GCA_037968995.1 Candidatus Xenobia bacterium | reverse complement strand
ATAGGGGAGTGAACGGCTCTTCGAAAAGCTTTTTGCGGTCGGCCGTTGACAATTTTCGCGGATCGTGGGTGGGGGCAAATCTCTGGACTAGCATTGGGACACTCCTGCGTTTTATAAGGCTACCCTGACAACCTACAGACAGAACGTCATAGATTCGTTAATGCTCTCAGGAACGTGGTCGCGAAGGCACATCGTTCCGCAACGGCCCGGCGAAGGGCGTCCCACAGGGGACACGGCGAAAACCATCGACAAGTATCTGAGCATAGGACACTGAGACCATTCGCCGAACGAGGTGCGGTGAAGCAAATCCGAGCGGACTGGACCGTCATTCAGGAGGTCGACCCCGACCGATTTCGTGTGTACACGATCATCCACTATCTTTCCATCCTCGGAATAGTCGCTCACACTCTATTCATCCCTCTCTTTCTCTATCTCGAGACCCCTATGTTGTCCGCGTTCAACATTTTCAGCGTGTATGTCTGGGTCACCGCAAGGTCTGCCAATGCGCGGGGAGAGCGAGACAAGGCTATTGCCTTGGTGACTCTCGAAGTCGTCAGTCACGCCCTCTTCGCGACCTTTCAGTTGGGATGGAGTAGCGGTTTTCAGCTCTATCTGATCCCTATGATTCCCTTTACCATCTTCAACCAAAAACTCACCAAACGCTTTCTGGTGGGGCAGACAATCGTGTTGCTGGCACTTTACATCTGGCTGTATCGCTACGCCACCCACGCTCCCGAATGGCTTTCGCCCGCCTTGCTCTACAAGGTTTATCTGTCCAACAGTTTCATCGTCTTTCTGGCATTGGGGCTGCTCAGTTTCTATTTCCGCCAAGCCTCTCTCCACTCAGAAGGCCAGCTGATTGAGGTGGCCAACGTCGACCCCTTGACGAAGTTGCCGAACCGACGCCACCTTCTTCGCGTCTTGAAAGCAGAGCAAGACAAGTCGCTGTCGACGGGCTCAGGCTTCGTGGTAGCGATGGGCGATATCGATCATTTCAAGACCTTCAACGACACTCACGGACACGAATGCGGCGACGAGGTCCTCAAACAGGTGGCCCGTACTCTACGCACCACTGTTCGCGATGCCGACGTTGTTGGTCGTTGGGGCGGGGAAGAGTTTCTTTTGATCCTCCGGACCTCCGACCTGGAAGTTGCTACCTCCGCGGTAGAGCGGGTGCGAAAAGTTTTAGCCGAAAGCCTGATGGAATTCGAGAGTCAGAGCCTCACTATCACCATGACGTTCGGGGTCGCGCTTTTCGAACCGAGCGGCACCATCGACGACCTCTTACGCGCGTCCGATGACCTCCTGTATCAGGGTAAAGCTGCCGGTCGCAACACGGTCATGGCCCAGACCCCCCCTCCGTTCACTGCTCGCTCTTAACCCTGCGCAAGATCGGATTGACCGAAAGAGTATGAGCGATCACACTAAGAGCGACGACGGATACGACGATATCGACCAATCGACCGGAGTTCGAAAGCTGGAGATGGTTGAGAGCGTAGCAGAGGTAGTAGAGGCTTCCTATCCCTCTGAGGCCGAACCAAGAGATAAGATTCTTGTTCTGAGCGCTCATGGACGTAGGCGAAAGACACAGCCACACGGCCACGGGTCTCGCCAGACAGAATAGTAGCAGCGCTACGGGTATGGCCTCGGTGGTCCAACTGGTGCCGAGCGCCACACCGATCAGGCTGACCAGAGCGAGTTCCAAAAGTCGCTCGGCGGTGCCTCCGAATTTGAAAATGTCGGAAATGACGACACCCGCGGCGACTTTCGGGTGATGAGCATGGTCTCTGGGATCGAGACTGTTCGGGAGATCTTCTGGGACAACTTCTTCGGCTTCCGACTCGAAATGTTGCAGTTGGTTCGCTGCTTCTCTCATCCCCAAACCACTGGCGTAGGCGGCTAAAAATCCCCAGGAACCTACAAATTCAGCGAGGGAGTAGCTCAGTGCTATGATCGCTATGGCGAGAAAATCGTTGGGAGCGCTTTGGTGTTTATGGCCGCGCCGAATTTTGAGTCCGAATCGGGAAAGGTTCAGACTCAGATAGTATCCCAGAAGCAAACCGACAGGCACAGCCCAAAGGATACGATGGATTAGCCAAGACCCTATCCATTCTGAAACATTCTCATTGGAGATAAAGGAAAGGCCAAGGATGACGAACGGGAAGGCAGTGCCGTCATTGAATCCGGCCTCACCGGAAAGGGTGAAACGACTTTCGTCTTGGTCCTTCGCGTCTTCGATGGAAACAGCCGAAGCGAGCACCGGGTCCGTGGGACTAAGGATCGCTCCGAGCAGGATGGCAAAACCCAGCGGCAAGCCTAAGAGATAATATCCCGACAGCGTCAAGAAAATGATGGTGAGAAGCATCACGGGACCGCCCAAAAGGATCGGTGCCTTCCATCGGCTCCAACTCAAGGGTGTGTTCATTTTGAGTCCATCGATGAAGAGGGACATGGTCACGGCGACTTGGGTCAAGATCTCTATGAGGTCCGCGTGCTTTTTAATGTCGAGATGGAGCACACCAGCGACCGCCGGCGACAACAAGAGTCCAAGGACCAAATACACGAAAGCGTTGGAAAGGAGGGTCTTCCGACCTTCCTTGGGATTGATGGCCATGGAGAAAAAGAGCAGGCCGAGACCGAATATCCAAGTGTTGAGAGACAGGGCTATTTCGACCCCCGCCCGAGAGAGCGACGGCCCATCAGGTCACAGAGATGCATGACAAATCGATTCTGAAGTGGGAAGCCACCAGCCTTTCAAAATTTGTCTTGTATCCGGCGAGATCCTCGGGGGTAGGGTCTCTTTATACTTCTCTTACCGCTTGGGCTTAAAGGTCACATGACAGGGAGATACCAAAGACCGTCAACAGACCGACCCCCTTAGCGGTCGGTCAGCTTCAACATCTGGTGGATGGCTTGTTCGTTGCCCAAAACCAGGTTTCGCTCGATTCTTAGTTTGCTCTCATAAGGGCTAGCGTCTCCCCAATACTCAGCTAAGGCAGCGGCATCATCGTAGGTGAAATCTGATTGACTGTAGAGATTCAGCGCATCCACGGTTCCCAACGCCTTCACTCGAGCATCGACTAACATCATACTGAGAGCGGACTGGTCGTTGCCGCTCCAAAGCACCTTACGGCCGATGCGACTCTTCGCTTCTAGCACTTCCTGGTTCCAAAAACTGGCCAGAACGGCGGCGTCCCAATAGGTGTAGTCACTCTTTTGGAAGGCCCGGAATTCCTCTTCTTGGGAGTAGTTCTGAGCCACCGTCAGCGGAGCTTCGTTGAGCGCCATCGCTCTGTTGAACACGGCTTCTGCTGACCGAGTTTGTGAATGCTGGCGGACCTGAGGAATGGGGTCCACGATCACCTGCGCCAGGGCAATCTGACCGAGCGTGATCGGTGCGGATAAGATGAGGGTGAGTCCCATCGCTTTCAGTGTGCGCTTCATTTCGTAACTCCAAGGGTGGGTGAGACTTGATCCGCTAGCCTCTCTAGGCTGGTACCTTGTGAGGACGGTCACAAAGGGTTTTTGGGCAAGACAGGGGGATCCCTTCTGTGGTCTCTCCTGACCTTAGATAAGGGCGTTTTCTAAGACTGAGGTTCGCCTTCAGCGTCCATGGTGCGTCATTTAACGCTTCGATGACGCTCCACGGGTATCCTGAGGTTCAACTCTGAATCGGAAAAGGGAAAAGGAACCGCCCGCTATGAACATCCTCAAAGACTCTTCCAGCCAGGCCCAACGCTACGTCAGCGGAGGAGCGGTCAAGCCGACGAAGCAGGTAAAGCAAGACCTTCACGAGGCTTCCCGCGATACAGTCAAGCTCTCGTCACCCTCTGATGACCCGTACTCTTGGCTCGAGACCGGCAAGATAGCCCTCAAATGCGCTGCCTTCGCGGCTCCGGCCGCTCTTGGCGCGGCCAGCGGCAATTTCAATCTGGGAGCCCTCGGAATGCTCGGCTCTGCAGTCGTGCCCATGGTCGCGAGCAGGCACAGCAACGATGACGGGGTTGCCATGGTAGGAGTTCTTTTGACGGTCGCGGGGGTCGCGGCGATGTCCGCTATGGGTGGATTTGGCGGCTACACCGGTGCCGCCACCGCCATCGCTGGGTTGGCGGCCCTGGGAACTATCGCCCATCGCAGCGCCGCCGCCGCGGAAGCCAACGCCTAGTCTCCTTTTTCGGACGTCGGTCAGCTTCTAGAGGCTCGTTAAAATTTCATGATTCTTTAAGTCGTTGAGCATACATTGAGATGGTCCGGTGCAAGACGAACCTCCGAGAGGGGTTTGCTAGTCGCCAAAGCGAGGCCGGACAAAACTATGCTCAAAAAAGGATTCTTCATGAAAATCTCACCTGCTCTAACACCATCATCTTCTTCCTACGCCCAAATTTCAGCTCCCACCGTGGCCGCCGAAAAAACCTTTGATGCTCGAGCTAAAGGAGACGACATGGCTCTCCTCGACAACTTTGTCCGCTCGTCCGCACTCACTCCTTACGAGGTTGGCCAACTTAAGGACTTCGGTCTCAGGGCATTACCTGTCGTGGGTTTTCTGAGAAACGGTTCCGACAGTCTCACCAACGGCATTTTTGGTAACGACAAAGCTTCCAAAAACCAGGGCATCGGAGCTCTCATGAATTTGGGCGGCACGGCCGGACTCATCTACGGCATCGCATCGGGATCGGGCATCGCGACCTTATGCTCCACAGTGTTGCTAACCGGTTCCGGAATTTTCGGCTCGCTATAGCCTCGACCTAAACGTGGAGGGCTAAAGAAGCCCGAACCTTACCAGGACGATGTCCCCCTCTTGCAGGGGTTGACGTGGTCTTGCCCTGCGCTGAACTCAGAGGCTCAACAATGCTCTCGATGGTCATCGCAACTGGAACAGAACTGGAATGGATCCCGAATAGCCCCCCCTGGGGTTAAAGTCTTGTAAAACCTGGCTTGGAGTCCTTCTCATGGTGTCTTTCGGCCGTTATATTGAAGCCAAGACATTATCTGAGTGAGGCTTTCCAATCCCATGTTCAACGTAAATTTTAACTTCGGGTCCCAGACCGCTCTGGGCGGCGGCTTTCCGGGAATGAGCGGCGGCTTCCCTGGAACGGGAGGTTTGGCTGCTGGAATGCCGGCGATGGCCCCGATGCAGCAGATGTTCGCGATGTCGATGAACATGATGCAGACGGCCATGATGGGGTTGATGTCCCAACTGACCGGCCAGCAAGTGCCTCTCTTCGGTAACAGTGGCTTCGGGGGAGGGTCCGGCGGAGGGATGCTCCAGGGTTCTCCCTTGAGCAGCTTCTTGGGCAATACCAGTGGCAGTTCGGTCAACGGTTCTAGGACGAAAGGCTCGAAGATCCCCGGCGGAAAATCACTCTACAAAAGTGGGATGTTTCACAAAGGGGCTAAAGGAGCACCGAATAGTTACGCCTTCGAAAACACTCCAGCCGGCATCAAATTTGCCGCCAAGCGCGGGTATTCGAGTATCGACCTCGATATGCTGATCACCAAGGACGGTGTTCCGGTAGCCACCCACTGGGCAAAGCCCATGGCCAAGGACGGCTTCTACGATCCGCAGGGTAAACTCGGAAAAAATACCAAAGTGAGCGACATGACGCTGGCTCAGGTGATGCGCCTTCGCAACAGAGATGGCCAGTCGCGGATCTACCCGATGTCCACGATGATCAAGGAGCTTAAGAAAAACGGGATCGCTGGAGATTTAGAAGCCAAGAACGACCCGCGTTTCGCCACCGATCGAGTGATGGGTTATCTGGCCGGCCTAGTCCGAGATTCTGGAATCAAAGCCAATCTCAAGAGCATCAATCGTGGCCCTCTTTCTGGCAGAATCCTCAACACCGCTCAAGAACATGGCTTTTGGGTTCGTACCGCCAAGGGCAACGGACACAAGCGCAAGTTGATTGGCTACGGGAGTTGATCACGGAGATGTTCAACGTCGATTTCAACAGAAATGCTCTTACGTCACAAGGAGCAGCGTTTTTAGGCACAGCGCGCGCGACGGCCACCAAGAAGCCGAACTTTCCGGCCATCTTCGAGACTTTAAAGTCGACCGTGAAGGGTGCGATGGAACAGGTGACGGACCGAGTGGCTTTGCCCGAGGTCGGCACCTTCGGCGGTCTGGTCAGTGAGACGCTCCAGAGTTCTCCTTTGGGCGACTTCCTTGGTTTGGGGGATGTCCCCGAGAATCGGATTCCGGGCGGCAAGTCTCTTTACAGTAAAGGACAGGGAATGTATCACAAAGGTGCCCCTGGGGCGCCGGATACTTACGCGTTCGAAAATACTCCGGCCGGAATCAAATTCGCGGCCGATCATGATTACGCCAGCATCGACATCGATATGTTGATCACCAAGGACGGAGTTCC
>JBBKWP010000267.1:0-4469 GCA_037968995.1 Candidatus Xenobia bacterium | reverse complement strand
GTGCTTTCTTGAGCGCGACGGGGACCGTTGGTACGACTTCCCCGAGGTTATCAGTGGGCTGGCCGCTATCTACGCCGCTCTACCGGTGGCTGATCGTGAGCAACGGCTGGCCCTCATTCTGAAACTCTGTGAGATGCCGCTGGCTCACCACGTTACCACTGAGCACCTCGTTCTTGTCGCGGGAAACTTGGCTCAATCAGCCCAGGATAGGACCAAAGTTCTCGCGGGCCTGCGGCGTTGGGGCCGCGCAGCCGAAGACCCGCAAGCCAGTATGTTGGCTCTGAGCTTGGTCACGGCCCATCCGGACTGGCGGGTCGAACTGTTTGCCGCGCTGCTGGAGACCCAGGCTGTTATGGATTGGTCTAACTGGGCCAGCAGTTTGAAGTCCGCCTCAAGCGACGAGCTCCAACCTTTGCTGCTAGCCCTGAGCACGGCTCCCGAGGCACAGCTGGGCAGTTGGCTCAAACTTTTGAACAAGGCACCGGTGTCTTTGATCACTGAGGGATTAGGGCGAGTGCTCCTCTGTTCGGATGCCGATCTCGTCTGCTCATCTTTGGAACGTCTTCGAGCCTACGGCCAGCCGCTGCCCGACCTTTTACCACGACTGGAGAAGCTGAAAGAGCGCTGGGTGGACGAGCCCAAGGTGGTGGAGCTTCTCGAAATGGTGATCGGCCAGACTAAGGCCGTTGACTTGGTGGGCGGGCCGTTACCAGAAAAGATGAGGGAACCACGCCTGATGGTGGAGTGGACCCTCGATGAAACGTCGAGAACGCCCTTCTCACCGGAACAGCCCCAGCCCTGGGCGGAGTCGCTGCGACACCTCGACGGTCTCTATATCAAGGGCGGTCCATTCTATCTCTTCACGCCCGAAAAAGTTGTGATCCTTGCGCCCGATGCGGCTCCGGTAGTGCGTGCCGTTCCATCGGAGGTCGTGGGAAGAGGGTTTCAATACCTCTGCGTAGGACCGGGCGGGGAGCTCTTTCTGAGTGGACCCCAGGCCTCACGGCTAAGCATGTACATCCTGCGACCCCAGGACGTTGAGGCCCAGCGTGTGGAACCAACTCTTCCGGACGACGAAATCCCCAAAGGGGATGGGGAGCTTCTCTGGGACGGGACGCTTTTTGGATGGTCCAAAACCGTCTGGAAGATGAGCCATTTCGAGTCGGATCCCGGGCATGACGAGCACATCGCCTATTGTCTCGACCCAATTTCCGGACATCTGAAGAAGCTGAACGGCCCCCTCCCCGCGGGCATGAGGCCGGTTTCGACCAGCAGTATAGAGAGCACGAGTTACGCCTTGGAGCCTTTATCCTTTGCTTTCACCAAGGACGGTACTTTCCGTGTTTGCGAGTCGGAGGGTCTAGCGATCAAAGCGACCGGCCAGAATCCCGTCTACTCAAGCGGCCGAGCCAACCGCGAATTCGCACTCCACCTTGAGGTCTTTCCATCTCGCCTGTGCCGAATGTATTTGTGGGACCGCGAGTCGGGTGGAGAGGGGATGTCGGAGCTTGAAGCCATGGTAACGAACCTCTCGGACCTGGCCGAACTGTGAGTCCGGGTCTGGGAATATGAGTTTGCCAGGCATCGGAGGACCGTAAGGTCTTTTTAAGGGGCCTAACCTAGGATAGGTTGAAATGAACGTCAGCGCCGCCAGAATCTCCAATCACACATTGAAGGATAAGGCACCAGCCCGGCCCGCTCAGCCGATGAAGTCTCAGGCGGATCCGCGAGACTCCATAGCGCAAGCTTATCGCACCGAGATCACCCCGGTCGACCAGTTCACAAAAGACGACTTCAGGTTCATGGTCCACGCCTTCAATCCGGTGATGTACAGAAGCTTCATTGAAGATACCAAAAAGAATGGGACTTACGACCCGAAGAGGGGCGCCAATCTCTTGGACAGTCCAGAAAAACTGAGAGAAAAAAGTATTGTCTCGGCCAGTATCATTGCCGCCGAGCAACTGCCTACGTTCGGTCGGCTTCTGTTCATCCTGGGATTCGACCCCCGCGATATTCTGGTGACCTCCCCGGCAGACGCGTACGTCAACGGTAAAGAGAAAGAACTTTTAGCGAACCCACCCGGACCCACGCTGACTCCAAAGCAATTAGTGGCCAAGACCAGTCCCAGTGACTACAACGAGGTGGCGCTGCGTGGCGAGCACTTGAAGATACAGGCTGTCGCCGTCAAACATATGGTTCTACCCGACGGCACAATCGACACGCCGGCGGACGCCGACCGTTTACGGGCGATCGCCAAGCACAGGGGTCTTCCCATACTAGAGTTGCAAGAGCAGAGTGTGCTCGAAGAGGAGCCGGTTCAGGTTGGGGTCGATAAGAACGGCGTCATCAAGGGCGTGACGCTTACGCACAACGGCATCGGATACTCCCTGAGCGACTTTTGGGCACAGCGCTACTTTCACGACAGCGCTTCCCGTGACTGGGAAGATATCTCTGAGCCCGAATACCAGGGAATCAGGCCACTTCTTGAATCGTCCCTCGAGAGTCGAGAGGGAGGCCTTGATTTCTTGCAGACGATCGATGACGAGATGCGGCGCCGGTTTAATAGGGGCCCCTCATGAAGTGACTCGCCCGTCCTCTCCCAACTTGCCCAATGAGAGTCGCCGGACAGGCTTGAAACGGGGTCTACTCCCTAATCAAAACCACATCACCGAGTTGCAGGTTCTTGTACAGCCACTCGATGCTTTCGTTAGTGAGCCTCACACATCCGTGGGAGGCGTAGCTTCCGATGGAGTTCAGTTCATAGGTACCATGCATCTCCTCGTCGGATACTCTCTGCGCTCCGGATTTCGGGTCGTACCAGTTGAGATCGATCAGTCGTTTGCCGAAAGCGGCTCCCTTGGACTCCGGCCACAGCTTCTCGGCCAACGCCGTGGGGTCGTCCAGCTTTTCGCAAACCACCTTGATGCCGATGTCGGTGGGGGTTTCCTTGGCTCCACTGGCTACCGGAAATGCCTTCTGCAGCTTCCCCAAGGAATCATAAACACTCAGTCGATGCTCGGAGAGGTCGATCAGAACTCTCACCTTCTTGCCTGATACGTCGGCCGGCGCCGGTAAGGATTGGGCGGCCACGGGATCTTCCCAAACGGTTTTTCCCGGGTGGGGCGAAATTTCGCACAGCTTTTGATACGTTGAGCTGTCGAGTTTGCCGGTGAGTGGCAGGTGCACACTGGACTGGAACGCTTTCACAGCGGCCTCGGTCTGACCACCATAATCCTCGTCCGCCCCCGCCGGTAGTCCGAACCCCAGGGAGATGAGAGCTTGCTGTACGGCTTTCACCCGAGCGCCTTTGGCCCCCCGCTCCAGTGGGGCGAACTTTTCCGACTGTTGTTTGACTTGGGTTGGTTGAAGAGTCGGATTTTTGAGTTTCAAACTCGCGGCGTCCACCGGGCCCGTGATCCCTTGCTCCTTTAGCCTTCTCTCTTCTTCTATGACTCTCTCCCAGAGCGGCTTCTCAGAGGTCTCCTGTTCCAGAGGTTTCTGTGGCAGCGCCCAAGGCACGACCGGATCCGCTACAGCAGAGAAGCTCACGGTCAGAGCGAGGAGATATGCTACTAGGAAATGTCTCAAGGAGCCTAGGTTCCGCCGGTCTTCGGGTTTCCCCCCCGTACGCGAAGTTCCGCGTCCAGCGC
The DNA here is from genome assembly GCA_037968995.1 of Candidatus Xenobia bacterium. GTDB lineage: Bacteria > Vulcanimicrobiota > Xenobia > Xenobiales > JADMJV01 > JAEXNA01. The sequence continues at coordinate 819 of JBBKWP010000267.1, read as the reverse complement.
GTCAAGTTCTGCTTGAGCTTGGTCGACCAACGCCTCCATGGCGCAGCCGCCGCTGCGAAGTCGCATGAAGCTTTCCCGAAGCTCTGCCAGCCTGACTTTAGCTTCCTCGCGCAGGCTGAGCAGCAGGTTCGTGTCGAGCTCTTCGAGTCTCTGCACAACTAGGGACTCAAACTGTCAAACGTCCGCGCTCGTCGGTCGTGGCCTGATTGATGTTTACCATCCGTTAGATTTCCGCTGAATCCGACAGTCTCCTGGTGGGGGAGGGCGGCTGCGGGACCTAGAATATCCGCCCATGAACCTAGCCCCATTACTCTTTATTGTGGTCGTCGCCGCAGCCTTATTCGCTGTCGTGAGATTGATGCCTCGACTCATCCGGCTCGATGCTGAAGAAGCCCTTCTACGAAATCGGGCGTCGCCGGGTTCTGAACCACGAACCGTGTTCTTCGACCGAGCCTACATTATACCGGTCCTAGACACCTACGATCGGGTGAACTTGTCGATAAAGGCTATCCGTATCTCTCTTAAGGGACGAGAGGGGGTCCACTGCCGGGATAACATCCGGGCCGACGTCGGCGCCACATTCTGTATCAAGATTCCCCGGGACGCAGAGAATGTCCTCACGGCGGCCGAAACAATAGGCTGCTCGGATGCTTCAGACGAAAAGGCTCTATCTAAACTGTTTGCGGGGCGGTTCACTGAGGCGATGAAATCCGCCCTCAAGGGGATGGACTTTGAAGAAGCCATGGTACAGAAGGTGCTTGTTCGGGAACGCGTTCTTGAATTTATCGGACCGGATCTCCACGGCTTTCACCTTGAGGA
>JBBKWP010000266.1:0-68649 GCA_037968995.1 Candidatus Xenobia bacterium | reverse complement strand
CACCAGGAGCGCCCAAAATCGACCACTCCTCACCCGCAGCCTCTGGACCTGAACTTTCCTACGGAGGAGGCGGCCTGGAGCTTGAGGGCGAGGAGCATGGACTGATTCCCACCGGTCTCTCCGGTTTTCTGGCCGTCGTCAAAGAGGGGGAGACCGATCTCGGTGACTTGGCTCTAGAAAAAGGCGGCGATCTTCACGAGACCCTTCCCAACGGCATGAATGGCCTTCATCTCGCGGCGACGGCCGGTCTTATGCAGATGGCCGATTTGTTGATTCGCAAAGGGCTGAATGTCAATTCGGTGATGGCCAACGGTATGACCGCTATGCACTTGGCCGTTCAATCGAACAATCAGGGCCTTGTCGGTCTTTTGCTAGCCAAAAAAGCGAATCCCAATCTTCCGAACGAACAAGGGCGAACGCCGCTACATTGGTGTGCCGCTGTCCGCGACGACCGACTCGACCCTAACAACCGCTACAAAATGGCTCTGCTTCTCGTCAAAGGGGGCGCCGACATATCCCTAAAGGATGAGAACGGAAAAACCGCCGCGATGTTGGCCGTGGAGGGCGGAGAAGAACAAGTCGCCGAAGCGCTGGCTTAGCTCCAGGTCCTTTTTTGAAGTTGACTGGTGTGGGAGTCCTCTCCTAAAGGTGCGTCGAGGCCTCATCGTAGGGCAAAAAGAGCCGCAGACCAGCGCCACCTTGGGACGCCTCTTCTATCCAAGCGCTACCGCCACGCTTTCCAGCGACCTCAGCCACCCGCCAAAGTCCGAGCCCCGTCCCACCCAATCGCGTGGTGGGGCCATCACTCAGCCGATAGAACTGTTCAAAAACCGATTCTCTAAACTCCGCTGGCACACCGGGACCTGAGTCATCTACCAGAATCAGGATGCCATTCTTCCCATCGAGGTGATGGCTCCGAGCAGCCAGAGTTACCTCTCCGTATCCGTTGAGCGAGGTATACTTCACTGCATTGTCGACCAGGTTGACGAGGCAACGCTCCAACTCTCCTTCGGCCACAGAATTGACCGGAGCCAAATCGGTCGTAGCGGCCAGTTTCAAGGCTAAGTTTTTCGCTCGGGCCAACGGTTCGAACGTCGCATAGACTTTCTGTAACGTCGCTTCGACAGAAGTTCCGCCCATCTCCGGAGTGGATTCAACGGCTTCTTCATCACTCTCTAAGGAGAAGAGGAGCCTGGTCAGTTGATTGGACTCCTCGTTGATCTGGCGGAGCAGATCCACAGCCAAATCCTGATCGGCCAGACCCCCCTCCAAGAGAAGTTCCAAGCGACTCTTCATCGCCGCCAGCGACTCACGCAAGCGGCGTTTCACCTCGCCCATAAGGGTGTCAAGTCTTTGTGAAAGGCGCTCGATGGGCTGAATATCTTTGAGACGAAGGATCCAACCGGAACAACGACCGGCATCGGCGAGGACAGGATCCAAGCGCGCCAACCAGAGCACCTCGGGCCGGTGGGCCATGATCTGCTCCCGTACGTCCGGGGTGGTGGAATCTAGGTTGTCACTGACCCAGCGGACTAGAGGGTCAGATGGAATACATTCCCAGAAGACCTCACCATCGCAAGCTTGAGGGTAGTGCTCCCGAAATCTCGCAGTGGCGAATTGGATCGACCCGCTTCGGTCAATGCCAACCACAGGTTCGTCCACGATGCCGAGCCAACCATCCAAAAGTTGACCACGAATCCTTCTGGCCATAGGCTTCGGAGACTACTTCTCTTCAAACTGAAACTTGTAGCCGATCCCATGAACGGTCTTGAGAAGTACAGGGGAAGACGGGGCGTCTTCAATTTTCTGCCGCAAACGCCGCATATGAACGTCCACTGTGCGAGTGTCGCCTAGGTAATCGTATCCCCAAAGCTGCTCTAAGAGAAAGTCTCGTGTAAAAACCTTGCCGATATTTGTGCTCATCAGCTTCAGAAGGTCAAATTCCTTCGGTTTGAGCTCGACCTCGGTACCGTTCTTTCGGACTTCGTGCTTGACGAGATTCAAGGAAAGATTTCCAAACGTCAATTCGTCCTTCTCTTCAGCCTTACCGCTGGTGCGTCGGAGTACGGCTTTCACACGGGCCACGAGTTCACGTGGAGAAAAAGGCTTAGGCACATAGTCATCAGCGCCCAATTCCAGACCCAAAATCTTGTCGATCTCTTCACCTTTGGCGGTAGCCATGATGATCGGAGTCCGCATTTCACGGCGAAGTATCCGCGTGACCTCAAGACCACCTTGCCCTGGAAGCATGATGTCGAGGATGATCAGATCCGGCCTATCCTGCTTGGCGATGTTCACCGCCTCGATCCCGTCGTAGGCGCAGATGACCTCGTATCCTTCCTTCTCAAGATTGTACTTGATCAGTTCCACAATATTGCGCTCGTCATCGACGACAAGGATGCGCTCTTTAGCCATGTGACTTACCTCTCTTACCCGAAAACCTAACGATGTTTCGCGTGTGACACCCATATTGGGCGGGCCGGAATACCCTGTGCCGACTGGAAGGGTTGAATGCGCGCGAAGAACACTCTTGAAGGTCCGGATTCTCACTAGCACTTTCCTGATGGCGGCTAAGAGATCCTCTTCAAAGCTTCAGGCAATTGGGGTCACCCGGATGACCCTTTGGGGTCCGAAGCGTCTGAACTTATGGCAAGATCAGTCCGGCCAGTAGCCGGCCGGTCTTGCCGTTGTCTCGTCGATGACTGAAAAAGAGTTCGGGGTGACTCACTGTACACCAACCTGAAATCACGACATTGTCGCGGGAAACACCCGCCCGCAGGGCCATAATCGTGTTCGCTTCCCAAAGATTGACGAAGGATTTCCCTTCGGAGGCCAAGTCCGGGTCCGAATGAAGGCGGACAACGGAATGGCCGGCGCTGCCGAACTCCGTGGAGAATTCCGCGGCGACTTCAGGTCCGACCTCGAATTTCTCAGGCCCGATGGAAGGCCCTATTCCGACTAGGATATCTTCTGGGCGGCTTCCGTAGGACGCTGTCATGGCTTTGACGGTTTCCGCGACAATCCCCGCGACGGTTCCTCGCCAACCCGCATGAGCCAAACCAATGGATTGTGTCACGGGATCGTGAAACAGCACAGGAACGCAATCCGCGACGGTTAGAGATAAAGGTACTCCCGGTCGATTGGTAATACAGGCATCGGCACTATAGTGGGTTTTCGGTTTTTGAGATCGCTCGAACGGTCCCGTCGGTCTTGTGAGAACCTCGACCACCTTGTGGCCGTGGTCCATCGATAAAAGCCAAGTCAGGTCCGACACGCCGAGGCAAGCAGAGAAGCGATTTCGATTCTCCCAGACCGATTCGGGACTATCCCCCACGGTAAATCCCGTATTGAGAGAGTCCCAAGGTTTTTGACTGACTCCTCCAACTCTGGTGGAACAGCCGTGAAGCACTTCAAAATGGGGAAAAGTCACGATTTTCGTGGGCCCGACGTCGAGGAGAGCGGTTTTCTGCATGGCGGACCTTTCTGCTCAAACGACCTCCAACTCTGCCAAAGGGAGGAATTTCCTAGGATTCCTTAGGAATCGGTCCCTAGACAGTGGGGATTTCCCCTAGCGATGCAGAATTCAGAATGTGTCAGCAACCCTTTTGGGGAGGGGTAACCTGGTAGTCTAACCTGGAGGTAGGGAGCCGTGAGAGCTGCCGTCTCAATATTATTTATCGTTCTACTAACAAGTCTGGTACTGGCCGAGGAGCAGACTGAGGCTCTTTTACTCCATGACGGAGCATACGGAACCACTGTTCAGGGCGGAATCGACGTTGGTGAGTCCCGCATCTACTACCTCATCGCGAAAAAAGGACAGCAGTTCAGGGCCCATCTGGTTTCTCTCGACGACAACGGCTTCTTGAAGTTCAGCGATAGCAAGGGGAAATCACTACTTCCCCAACTCCCCAAAACAGCGAGGATCCGTGACCTCGACTTGGTGCTTCCACGCGACGGAAAATATCGTTTAGAGATCGCGTCTCGGGAGGGCCAATGCTCTTATCTCTTGGAAGTCACCTTAGACGACCCGCCAAAGCCGGCCCCACCTAAGTGACGGTTTGAAACTTCTCTTTGTCTCGTTTCGCTCTCAGCGCGTCTTTCTGTAGACGGTCCGTGGGCCAGGACGCTTGAATGTGTCCCCACGGGAGAGCCTCGTCAGGACTCCGGGTACGGTAGTTTTCTTCTTGAAAACTCAACCCTACGTTCTGCAGAGCCTTCTGATAAGCCGCGAAGGAAGGCTCTTTTCGAACTTGCTCAAGGACCGAACCCATGCGGCGGTCCCCCCTAGCCAGGAGACCTTCGAGCGAAGCGATGCGGGGACTTTCTGACGTAACCCGGATGCCGCCGTCTTTGACCAAAGCCTTCTTGACGAAATTCATTCTCCGCTTCGCGTCCTTGATCTTTAACTGAGGAGTCCATTGATAAGGGGTGAGCGGTTTGGGCACGAAGAGGCCCATTCCCAAGGTTATTCGAGCACTGCTGTCGCCTACTCGTCGCTGTAGGGCGCGGGTCTTCGTAACAATTCGCACCAAGGCTTCGATGTCCTCATCGCTTTCGTTGGGGAGACCCACCATACTGTACATTTTGAGATTCTTGATCCCAAAACGAAAAGCCCGCTCAGCCGCGTCGAAATAGCAGTCGTCAGAGAACTTCTTGTTGATAGAGCGTCGCAGAGCCTCGGATCCCGTTTCGGGTGCCAGGGTGATGGAGCGGGCCCCACTTTGAACCATGGCCTGAATCATTTCGTTGGGAAGTTGGTCTGCCCGCAAGGAGCTGAAGCCGACGCCCAGGTCCGCTTCCATCAGTTTCGCACAAAGCTCTTTAATCTCAGGATGATTTCCCACAGTGGCCGAGATCAAGCCCACTTTGGGGTGATAAGGGCGCACCTTTTCGATGGCTTTCCAGAGATGCTCAAGAGAGCGCCAGCGAACCTTAGGGTAGGAAAAGCCAACCGTGCAAAATCGACAGACGTAAGGACAACCACGAGAGACTTCAATCAAAAAAGAGCGCCCAAACTCGGTATCCTCAGTCAAGACCAACGAATGGGTCTCTTGCGCGGAAAAGACATCGCGATCGATATAATTCTTGGTCACAGTGGGCGAGACACCGGCCTTCGGTTGAAGCCCCACGAATCGATTCTCTCTGTACTCAGGAGTATAGAGGCTGGGAACGTAAAAATTCGCATCATCTGAAAGCGCTCTCAAACGCTCGGTCCGGGCGAGGCCCACCGTCGAGCGGAGGCTTTCGATCATAGGCTCCATCATCTGCTCGCCCTCTCCCACACAGATGAAATCGAAAAAATCCGCCATGGGCTCTGGATTGAGGAGCGTCACTGCTCCGCCCAACAACACCATGGGGTCCTTATCGCGGCGTTCGGCTTGTCGAAGGGGTAGTCCAGCCAACTCCAGCAGGTTCAAGATATTGACGTAGTCCGGTTCGTAATTGCAAGTGAAGGCGATAAGGTCGAAGTCCGCTACCGGTCGTTGGGTCTCTAAGGTCAAAAGCCCTATCCCAGAGGACTCATACCACTCCATCTCCTCAGCATCCGGCAGAAAAAAACGCTCGCAAATCACTCCGGGGATGGCGTTCAGAAATCCATAGATCAGTTGGATACCCAAATGGGACATCCCCACGCGGTAAATGTTGGGATAGCCTATAGCGACGTGAAAGTCGCCGCCTTGGTCCGGGCGGATCAAAGCGATCTCCTTTTCCAGTCGCTTCTGAGCTCTGTCCACAATATTCCACTGCATCGCTGGAACTATACCACAACGAGAAAGCGCAAAACCTCGAATGGTCGGAATTTCCTAGGAAAACAGACCTATACAATGATGCCTAGACTAGGGCGCGGCATGACTAAGCCCTAGGTTGAGGACCTGAGCAACACTCGGTTGACGGGATCCTTTGGAAAGGCGAGCTTTTTATGCGACTGAACACCAGCGCCGACCATGGCCTTCGGCTGATCGTCGGACACGTCACCCATAACAGCGCTAAGGTCTGGGGACGTGGGGACGAAGAGAATTCTGTTATGTTCTTGAAGGCCACCGATGCGCAGGGGAATGCTTCTCAAGCGGTCCTTCGACTGAACGCTGAAGACGGATACACGGGAACCGTCGATCTCACAAAGTTGAAAAAGTCCACAGACTACAGTCTCGACGTTTCCTACGGACCGACACCCGAATGCCCTCCAGAGGATCGCCATCATCGAGACGCCGGACAGTTCGAAACGTTTCCCACACCCCAAGAATCTGAACCTTTCACCGTGATCCTCGGCAGTTGCAACTTTCATGGGTTCGGGCCGTTCCGCAACAACGATCGTGCGGCGGAAAAAGTAGCCGAGGTGGCTGCGGGAGCGGACCTCGTGATCCACGCCGGAGACCAAGTCTACGCCGACAAAGCCCCCATCAGCTTCACGGTGAACGAGTTCCGAAACGCCTATCTCGGAACCTGGGAAGACCCCGGCCTCAAGCGGGTTCTTTCGAGTCAAGCCAACTACATGGTCCCCGACGATCACGAAGTCGTCAACGGTTACGCCCTCGATGGCGAACTCACCACTCTGCAGCGCACCCTTCTTTGGGCCCGGGGCCATCACAAACCGGCCCGAGAGCAGTACGAAGAGATGGCCGCCAACGGAATCCAAGCCTTCACCGAATTTCAGAAAAGTCACAACCCCAAAACGTTCGGCGAGGACGCCAACTATTATACCTTCGCCCACGGGCAGCATCAGTTCTTCGCCATGGACACCCGCTTCGAGCGCCACGATGGAGAACGAAGACTGATCGGACCCGAGCAGAAAGAGGCGCTCTTCGGCTGGCTGACCGAACACCGAGACCAACCCAAGTTCATCGTCACCGCCGGTCCTTTCGTGACCGGCATCGGTGCCGAAGACGAGACTTGGACCCGACCGGAATTCAAGAGGCAGCGAGATGAAATTATCGATTTCCTAGCCCAGGAAAAGCTCGATAACGTCGTCTTTCTGGCCGGAGACATTCACGGAAGTTGTCACTCCGAACTGACCATCACTACCAAGGACGGAAACGATTTGGTGATACACGAACTGGTATCAAGCCCCATCAACGCTTCGAAAATGGTTGCTGAGAGGGCCTTCAGCCCAGGCTCAAGCGATATCACGTCCGAGGGCATCACGTATCGCTCGAAACTGGACCCAGACAGTGTGGTGGCCGGCGGAATATTGCCCACCATTGGCAACTCGAACATCATGAAGTTCCATGTCGACGGGGACGATATCCACTACGAAATTTATCGTACCCGCAAAGACGACGGTCAGCCGTTCCGACAGGGAAACTTCAAGATCTAGAGCGGGTCCAGCCTCCCTAACCGCCAGGGTTCGCTACTGCTTCTTGACCAATAAGAACGACGCGAGGTCTTCGATCTCATCTTTGCTCAGACTTCCACCGTAGGCCGGCATAAACTGGCCGCCGTTGACGATGCGAACTACGACTTCTTCTTTATCCAAGCGCTGCCCCACGTCGGTCAAATTGGGACCACGATGTCCTCCGTGACCGCCGATGTCGTGGCAATAGAGACAACCCTTGGTGTTGAAAAGATCCATCCCCTTGGTTTGCGATTCCGTGGGTTGGTCCATGACCTCGGCTGTCAGTGGCACCGCCTTGAAGTTTGGTGACCAAGGCGCTTGGAATCCGATGACCGTTAAAGCCGCCACCACTCCAAGACTCATTCCCACCCCGATCAGAGCCCAGGGACGTCTCAAAACGTGTCGCTCGCCTCGAGGGGCTAAGAACGGTATGGCCAAAAGTACCATGACGCCCACTAGTGGACCGCCCACGATGACGTAATCTTCGATTCCGGGTGGCATGAGCGCGTAAAGGGCAAAAATCCAGACCAAATACCAGTCGGGCCCTGGCACAACATCAATCTTCGTAGGGTCGGGCGGTCCGCCCAGTTCGGGCGCGCCGACCACCACCGCCAAGAGACTCAACGTTGCGATCACCACGAAGGCGAAGAGAATGTCCCGCCAAGCGGCATCTGGGAAAAATGGAATCCCCGTTTTGTGAACCTCGGCCTCGTATTTTTCGCGATAAGTCTCCGGATCGACCGGTTCTCCGACTACCGGCGGTTCGGAAATGCCATGGCGCAATACCAGGTAGAGATGCACGCCCACCACAGTGAACAACAGCGCCGGCAACAGAAACACGTGGTAAGCGTAGAATCGCGTCAAGGTGTGCCCACCCACGGTCTCGCCGCCGATCAGCAGATACGCGACGAGCTTTCCGATGATGGGGATTCGGCCCATCTGTTCGGCCGCCACATAAGTCGACCAAACGCCGACGTCGTCCCATCTCAAGAGTTGACCAGTGAAGGCCATGGAAACCGTCAACCCCAAGAGAATCACACCGGTTATCCAGTTCATTTCGCGGGGATATTTGTAAGCCGCCATCAGGTAGACCCGAATCATGTGGATAACCATCATGACCACCATGCCGCTGGCCCCAAAATAGTGTAATCCCCTCAGCCAGGCTCCTAAGGGAGCCGAATGCGAAATCCATTGAAGAGATTCGTAGGCTGTTTCCGTGGACGGTTGGTAGAGCAATGCTAGGGCTACGCCGGTGGCGACCTGAATCGTCAGACAGGCCAGCGTCGCGCTTCCAAAAACGTAAGACCAACGCGCCGAAGAGGGCGGGATCTTGTGTAAGGCCGTCGCTTGCATTACCGCGGCGATGCCGAGGCGATCATCCAGGAACTGGTAGAATTTCTTGAGTAGCCCGAGCATGATCCTCAGCCCTTCATCGTCGTTATGGGGACTGGCTCAGCCTTCACGAAGACTTTTCCCTCAGACACTTTGACCGGATACTTCGCTAAAGCCTTAGGTGGAGGTCCGCCCGCCACCGTGCCGTCCTTGTAATAGACGCCCCCATGGCAAGGGCAGAGAAACAACTCCGCGTCGCCTTCCCAGCGCACAGGACAGCCCAAGTGGGCGCAATTGAGAGTGAAAGCCTCAAAGTTCTCGCCCTCGATCCGCCGCAACCAAGCACCCGTCCGAGCAGTGTCGCCAGCCCACGGGACGACGTTTGTGTTCTCGAAATTCACGAGGACGGTCTTGGCGACTTCAAAGCTCTCGAGCAGGCCCACCTCGCGCCAATCGTGTCCCTTGTGCTGGAGTAACGGTTGGACCACGGCCGCGGCGATGGGGGGAGCCACAGCACATGCGATAAGACCCGACAGCCCGATCGAGACCTTTGTCAGAAAAGCCCGGCGACAAGGGTCCACCGGCTCAGCGACTTCGTCGACCGGTTCAATTTCAGGGGGTTCATTCGGGTTCACTCGTCAACTCCTTAATCCAAATCGAAAGACCAATAGAAAATAGAAAGACACCACAGGCACCGATAGTGACGTCGGTCAGAAAGCCCCACGCCATCACAGCGATCCCCAATCCGGTCAAAATCGGTGAGTAACTGGGTCGGTCTGGCACCTGCGGGATCGCCGGGTATAAAGCCTCGTGGTCGGCTGAGACGGGGTCGCCTCCGGCCGTCATATCGTCGTCAGCATCTGACGTTTCTGTCATGGCCCCACCCCCAAATAAACAATGCTGAAGACGATGATCCAAACCACGTCCACAAAATGCCAGTAATACTCCACGGCGCGGGCACCAGAGGATGGCTTTCTGAGTCGGTTTTTGGCCATCAAGGTGAAAACAACGCTCAGACAGAGCAGACCGATGGCGACGTGCAGACCGTGAAAACCGGTCAGGGTGTAAAAAGCGCTGCCAAAAATTGAGCCATGTATGGTGATAGACTGGGTGTAGAGATCCCGGTATTCGATCACCTGATGTCCCAGAAAGGCAAGCCCCAGAGCCATCGTCAAGAAGGCGAAAACATAGAATCCCGCCTGCTTGCCTCTTTCATAAAACTTCACCGCGAAGTTGAGCGTCAGGCTACTGAGAATCAAGAATACAGTGTAGAGACCGGACCCTTTCCAGTCCAAATGTTTATGGGCCGTGCTCCAGTCCGGAGTCACGCTCCGAAAGAAAATGAATCCCACGATCAACGCCACGAAAAATAGCGTCTCAGAGCACAGGAAAGCCTTCATCATCAACAGCGTCTGGCGCTGTTCGAAGGTTAACTCTTCCTTCATTTCGGTCTCGTTCATGGTCGCTTACCCCAATCCAGGAGAGGGTCCTTAGACAGAACTTCCGGGAGCAATTTAAAATTGAGCGGATCCGGAGGGGAGGTAGCGTGCCATTCGAGGGTGGTAGCCTCCCACGGATCGTTGCCGGCCAACTCCCCTTTCTTCAGGCTTCTGTAGAGGTTCCAGATGAAGACCAGCATTCCGGCTCCCATCAAGAAGGCTCCACACGTCGAGATTAAGTTCAACAAGCCGTACCACGGCAAATTGGCGGGGTAAGTGTAGACCCTGCGGGGCATACCTAGCATTCCTAAGACGTGCTGTAGCAAAAACGTCATCTGGAAGCCCACTAAAAACAGCCAAAAATGCCTTCGCCCCAAGCGGTCATCGTACATTCGGCCGGTGATCTTGGGATACCAATAGTAAGCCCCAGCGAACACTGCGAAGATCGTCCCACCCAGAAAGACGTAATGTAGATGCGCTACCACGAAGTAAGTGTCCGTCAACTGCCAGTCGGCGGGGGGCAGGGCGAAGGTCACTCCGCTCAGACCGCCGATCGTGAAATCGATCAAAAAGGCCAGCGCGAACAGCATGGGAACCTTGAAACGGATAGATCCGCCCTTCATGGTCGCCACCCAGTTAATAATCTTGATCCCAGTAGGAATGGCGATCAAGAGGCTGCCGATTCCAAAGAACGTGTTCACAATGCGACCCATCCCGGCGGTGAACATATGATGTCCCCACACCCCGAAGGCCAAGAACATGATGGCGATGGCGGAGAAAACCAAGTAAGGATAGCCGTAAATCTTCTTGCGACTGAACACCGGGATCACTTCTGAGATGATACCGAAAGCCGGGAGAATCAAGATATAGACTTCAGGGTGGCCGAAGGCCCAGAAGAAGTGCTGCCAGAGCAGGGCCGAGCCGCCTTGATCCGCCAAGAAGAAGTGGGCGCCAAATTGACGGTCGAGAAAAAGCATCGCCAAACCGGCGTTCAACAACGGGAAAGCCCCCAGCATCAGTACGGAGTTGATGAATACCATCCACACGAACAACGGCATGCGCATATAGCCCATCCCCTTAGTCCGCATCGTCACGATCGTGACGAAAAAATTTAAAGCAGCGCCGATGCTACCGATGCCCGTGACCATCAAGCCGAGGCAGTAGTAGTCGAGGCCGGGACTGAAAGAGTAGTTCTTTTCGCTCAAGGGAGCGTAAGCGAACCATCCGGCATCCGGAGCGCCGCCCGCGAACGGACTGAAATACAACAGCAACCCGCCGAACAGAGTGGTCCAAAAGCTCATAGCGTTGAGGCGTGGAAAGGCCATTTCATTGGCCCCGATCATCAAAGGCACCAAATATGTGGCGAATCCGATCAAAGACGGCATCAGGGCCAAAAAGATCATGGTGGTCCCGTGCATGGTGAAAAGCTGGTTGAAGGTGCCCGGGCCGATAATGTTCAGTTCGGGTTGAGCGAGCTGAATCCTGATAGCCAAAGCTTCTAGTCCACCCATCAGAAAGAAACCGAGAGCCATTATCAAGTAAAGGATCCCAAGCATTTTGTGATCGACCGTGGTCATCCAGGCCAGCAATCCGTTCAAAGAAAACGGCGAGGGGATAGAACTCTCGGGTTCAGGGAGCAGATGTTTATTGGGACCGTGCGTCACCACTACTTCAAACCATCCAGATAGTCAGTGAGGTCATCGAGTTCTTTTTCGCTAAATATGAATCGAGGCATATGGGCTCCCGGCTTGACCGCTTGTGGATCGCTCAACCAAGCCTTCAAATTCTCCTTAGAATACGTGATTTTCCCAGCCAAGAGCTTTGAACGAGAGGCGACGTGTGTCAGGTCGGGTCCTATTCCCGCCTCTGAGGTGGTGCCTCGAATGGAGTGACACGTGGCGCAACTCATCTCGTTGAAGAGTAGGCTCCCGTTTTTCGCATTGTCCCCCACCGCGGGCTGAGCGACCAAGGCTTGAGACTCCAACCAAGCTTGGAACTGTTCCTCGGGCTCGGCGACCACCTCCATTCTCATCCAGGCGTGCTGAGTTCCGCAGAATTCGTTACATGCTCCCTCAAAGACACCGGGCTGATCGGCTTGAATCCAAAAATAGTTCGTTCGTCCAGGGACCGCGTCCATTTTCCGGCCCAGACCCGACACCCACCAGTCGTGAACCACGTCGGCCGACTCAATGGCGACCAGAAGCCTCTTACCGGTTGGAATATGAGCGATGTTCGCAGTGACTGCGTCGCTTCCAGGATAGCGTATCTCCCACCACCACTGATGTCCTACAATGATGAGATCGGGCTGCTGCTGCTTTTCCGCGGTGACTGAGTCGATATTCCACGTCACCGTGAGACCGTAGGATCCCAGGGCGATCACTAGGACTAAAAAGAGTATGGCGAATTTCGATTCGATCTTTCCTTCATCTTGCGCCTCACGGAAGGTGGAATCGTCTCCAGCTTTTGCTGCGTAGTTGCGGGTGTAGCGGACCACGGTGCCCGCCACAACTCCAAAAATGACCAAAGAGATCAGACCGCAGATGCCCAAAAGCATAGCGATAGATCGTCCGTCATCAGAGTGCCCGAGAAAAAGGTGGGGGATTTTCGCTAGATACAGCAGACCCAAATCCATAACATTGCGTTCCCTCCCGCCGCTCAACAACCTTTTCGAGAAGACAATCAACAGTAACCCATTTTCTTAAAAGAGGACTCACGCCGGCCGAATCACTTAGAGGATGTAGGCGAGCATCTATGAAGTTTTCACACACATCATGTTCGGCCGACTTCGACCTCAAAACTCCCAGCTCACCTCTTTCGATCGGCAAGCTTACCAAGCCGGCTACTGCGGACTGTGCCAGACCCTGCGACAGGAAAGCGGTCGATTCTCTACCATATTTTTGAGCTATGAGCTGACTTTCTTGGCTCACCTCGAGGCGGCTCATCAAAACGAGGCCCGACCACCACAAAGCGTAGGCTGCACAGCCATCCCTTGGCGAAAGGTCACCAGTCTCTCGATCCCCGCGGGAATTGGAGCTCTGGGCTTGGTCTTGGCCGGCCTCAAACTCGAAGATGATCGCCGCGACGAAGGCTCTTTGACGGCGCGTGTCGGTCTGCTGCTCCTTGAACCCAAGATGGCCAAGGCACTCAAGACGTTAGAAGAAGCCTCCTTTCCCGTGGCCTCGTTCGCCCGCTTTGGCACCGAGCAAGCGGTCGTCGAAACGGCCCTCAGCGAAACCCAGGCTTTCACCGTCCTGGAACGACTCCGCCGCGCCTCGGTTCCCAGTGGTCGTTTCTCCCAATCGGTCTTTTCCTGGCTTGCTGAAAGTTGGCCAATCGGTTTCGAAGAGAAGGCTCGATGGCGCGAGTTCGGTTGCCTCCTGGGAGAAGCCATCTACGTGGTCGACGCTCTCGACGACCGCGTCCGTGACGCTCGACGCAGCAGCTTTAACCCTCTATCCAATCTCCATTCCCAGCAGATAGGCGAGCTTCAAGAGGAGCTTGCGAGGCGAGCCCACACCCTGATACAGACTTGGTCGAACCGGCCCGAGCGTGGAGATTCTTGGCCGGCGCTCTCCTCCAGCATCACTGGGTTGAGCAAGCGACTCAGCCAAGGCGTCAGGAGAATCTCGTCCCCGGACAGTCGTCTCCAGGGATTGCGCCAACGTCATAAGAAAGCGGCCTACTGGCGCCATGACAACGACGCGTGCTGCGAAGCCATCGGAGGATTGACGTCAGGACTTTGCTGGTTCGCCGGGACCTCTCATCGAGAGCAAGAAATGGAAAGAGTGCACGGCGACCTGCTGCAAAAGCCCGAAGTCGCCGGTGCGCCTAAAGAACTGCAGCGCATACCTCCCTTTCTGCCCGGCGACTACGCCTGTCCCAGCTGCGGGGTCAAGCCTATGGACCGTCAATCGATTGGCAGCGCGGGACTGTTTCACTGCGCCAAGTGCTCGGGCGTCTGGCTGAACGGCGCCCACCTTCCCGAACTTCGCAAACGTAAAGAGACCAAAGATTTCGTCACATTCCCTCAGGCCGGGGCTCCTCCCGTCCACCCGCCCGGAACACGAGTCTGTCCTATCGACGGCGAGACCCTGGAACTGAGTCGCGAAAAAGGCGTCACAGTGGAGGAATGCCCCACCTGCCAAGGCTGGTATTTGGACGCAGGGGAACTGGGAAGCTTCTTGTAGCCGGCCCCTATGTCGCCCAATCCTCTACTCTCTCGAATTCTCGCCCCGTCGGGCTGCGCCGACCCGGCCCGTCTGCGCCAAGCTGTGGAAGGCAAGACGGTGTTGGTCACCGGTGCGTCCTTTGGCATTGGAGCGGCACTGTGCGTGCGTCTCGGCGCGGCGGGAGCGCGCGTACTGCTGGCGGCCCGTAGCACCTCAGAACTGGAGGCATTGCGAGACACCATCGTGGCCGCCGGCGGTGAAGCGCACTGTTACGTCTTAGACCTCATGGAACCGCTCAGGATCGCAGAGGTCGCAGAACGGATCCTCAGCGAGCAAGGTCACGTGGACACGCTCGTGCACAACGCGGGAAAATCGATCCGACGTTCGCTTTACCGCTCACTTGACCGACACCACGACTTTCAGCGAACCATGGCAGTCAACTATCTCGGCCCCGTCCAACTGCAGTTAGCTCTTCTGCCTTCGATGATTGCACGGAGGTGTGGCCAGATCATCAACGTCTCGTCGGTGGGAGTACGGATCCCGCCGGCCGCTTACTGGGCTGCCTATATCTGCTCCAAATCCGCCTTCGATCAGTGGCTGGGTGCCGCCGTTCCAGAACTTCGACACAGCAACATCGATTGTACTCGAATCTACTTTGGATTGGTCCACACTCGAATGAGTGCTCCCACCGAGGCTTACGCCTCTATGCCTGGCCAGACCCCCGACCAGGCAGCCTATGTCATCTGTCGGGCGCTCATCGAGCGCCCACGCTCCATCGCGCCATGGTGGTTGGGGCCGGTCCACTGGATGGTCCCGCCGTTCGAGAGACTTTTCGAATGGATCCAGTATCGTTTTCAGCCGCCCGATCCGGCGCTCAGCGAGTTCCATGACCGTCTGGAGTAGCCTGAAAAGCCTCCCTCGGATCGCCCGCGCCTTATGGGGCCGGGCGGGAATTCTTCGGCTCTCGCCCGTGGAAGTGGTAGCAGTTCTGAGCGCTTGGTGGCGCTGTCGCAACAGCTACGCCTTTCTCTCTACTGTGGCTGCGCTGCGCTTCGGCCCCCGAGTGGCGTTGCAGGACGATGACGGTTCGTTGACCTTTACCCAACTGCACCAGCAGTCCCTGGCTTTGGCTCATCTGTTGGCGCATCGGTTCGGCGTGAAACCTGGCAGCCAGGTCGCGCTGGTCTGTGGCAACGGACGCGGGTTCCTTAAGGGACTGCTCGCCTGCACTCGCCTGGGTGCTGACGTCTTGCCGTTGGGACCCGAACTGCCGATCCTGGTGATGGAAAGGATACTCGAACGACAGAGCATCTCACTGCTTCTGCACGACGACGTCCACGCAGAGAAGCTGAGCGGGTGTTCGCCCCACCTATGGAGATATTCGGTGGACACTTCGCTACCCAATACGAAGGTCGAACCTCAAGCGGTGCCTCGCGGCGGCGAATTGATCGTTTTGACCTCTGGTACCACCGGAATCTCCAAGGGGATCCGGCGCCGCCCCACTATCGCGCAACTGTTGCCACTGCTGACGGGACTACTAGAAAGTCTTCCGATCAGCATGCACCGACCCGTTGTATTGGCGATCCCGATGCACCACGGCTATGGCTTGGCGACGCTTGCGATGTCACTGGTCTTAGGCTCTCCGCTGCAAACCGCCCAGCGATACGACATCGCTCCTTTGATGACTCGACTCCCCACGGACGAGCGGCCGTTTCTGGTGACGGTGCCGACCCTTTTGGCCCGCTGGCTCCCCCACTGCCTACTGGGAGCTTTCCCTCGACCGGCCGCCGTGATCACCGGAAGCGCGCCCCTGGATGCCGACCTCTGCCTCCGCCTGCTCGACGCTCTAGGGCCGGTGGTCTTTAATCTCTACGGGTCAAGCGAAGCGGGTCTGATCGCCCTAGCCCTGCCCCAAGCCCTGCGCCAAGCCCCGGGAAGCGTCGGCCTGCCGCTGCCCGGAAACCGTCTCCGCTTGCTCGATGGCGCCGGCACCGAGGTCGCCACCGGCCAACTAGGACGCATTTTCGTTGAGGGGCCTTTCGTGTTGCCTTCCGGCCCCGACGGATGGCGCGAAACGGGAGACCTCGGCCTCATCGACGAGGGCGGAAACCTCTTTGTTCGCGGTCGGGCCGACTCTATGCTGATCTCCGGCGGAGAGAACGTCTATCCTCACGAGGTGGAAGATGTTTTGAAAAGTCACCCCGAGATTCACGAGGTCTCCGTTTTGGTTGTGGACGACGTGGAGTTCGGCCAACGGATGGAAGCCGCATTGGTCACCCATACGGGCGCCCGACTGGATGAGGAGAGCCTACGAGGATGGCTCAAGGACCGATTGGAGCGACACAAAATTCCGCGCCGGTTCTACTGTGTGGCGGGCATCCCCAGGAACGCTTTGGGCAAAGTGGATCGGGTTCGGTTGAGGGAGATGCTCAACGCAGACGGTGCGGAGTAGAGTTTGTGACCTTGTCTTAAGAATCGTGCTGGCCGTGCGCTTCGGATGCGGCCGGGTCAACAATCAACGTCTACACCGCCAAGGGGGACCTCACCGAATGGCAGGACACGACGAGAGGAAACGCTGCTTGTAGGAACACCCAGCAAAGCGCCAGAACTCCAACCTCATGCAAGATCTTCAGCCCCTTCGCGAAGCCCTCAGTCAAGCCCAGCGCATCCTGGTGTTCACGGGCGCGGGAATGTCCACGGGTTCGGGCATCCGCGATTTTCGCGGGCCCCAGGGAATCTGGAAACAGCGCCGACCTGTGATGATCGACGAGTTCTTATCCAGCCACGAGGCCAGGCTCGAGTACTGGGACTATAAACACGAGGGATATGAGTCGTTTCGTCTGGCCCAACCCAACGCGGCCCACAGGGCCCTCGCCGAACTCGAGCTTCAAGGTCGCCTCCAGGGCATCGTCACCCAGAACGTGGACGGGCTTCACAGTCTGGCTGGAAACAGCGACACCAAGCTGATCGAACTGCACGGAACCAATCGAAAGATCACGTGTATGTCTTGTCAGAAGATGTCTAAGCCATCACTGGCCTTCGCCGAGTGGGAGAAGACCAAGTCGCCACCGGTCTGCGGGCACTGCGGAGGCTGGCTGAAACCGGCCACCATCAGCTTCGGTCAGGCCTTGGTGGAAGAGGACCTGACGCGGGCTTTTCAGTGGGCCGCGGTTTGCGACTTTGTGATGTCTTTGGGTTCGACGCTCTCGGTGCAACCGGCCTCTTCGGTCCCGACCAGCGCACCTGAGGATGCGCCATACCTGGTCATCAACCAGGGCCCCACCGAGCACGATCACGTGTGCGATTTTCGACTCGATGGCGACCTAGTGTCTGTGGTCCCCGCGTTGCTAGAGGATCCGTCTCTTTAGCCAAGGGAACGAGTTAGAACCCCGCGACGACGAAGAGTCTTCAGGTCCGTCCGGCTACTTGGCGGCCATCAAGGTCTCATAGTATCCGCTGATGGCGGGCTCAGACAGAACGCGCTTCATATGTTGGTTGAGAATTGGGGCCACGGTCTCGACGATGTCGGTCGAGATGTAGTCCAACTTTCCTGAACCGAGCGCGCGCACGACCACCATCACCTGCAGATCCGCCACTGTCAGACGGTTGTCGGCGAAGTACTGCCCGCCCGCGTCTTTGAGACGCTGCCCCAGCTTTTCCAGATAGTGGTTGAAGGAATCGGACACCAACTTTTCTCGAGCCGCTTTGAGAGCCTCTTTGTCCGAGATGAACATGGTTGTGCCAAATTTTACCCACATGTCCTCTACCGCATCGAGCATCTCATCGCACAGGGCAGCCTGCCAAGGATCTTCGGGGTAGAGTTTGGCCAGGCGTCCGACGTAGCGACTGATGGTGTTGGACTGGGCTAGAGCGACACCGTCGACCTCCAGAAACGGACATGCGTGGAACGGTGCGTTCGGACGAACCTGAGGCCAGTCCGCAAATCCGATGCGGTGGTCTTCAAATTTCACTCCGCCGACCACCATGGCCAAACGGGCCGGCTCTCCCCGGCCCCCGGGCATATCCCAATAGGTAAGTTTCAACTTCGGATTTGACATAAAACCATCCATTCTTTGGACCTGTTGCTACTCAACACACCCTTGTTCAATGGGACGAGCTTCATCGATGGCGAGAAAGGTCCTTGACGGTCTTCGCAGGGTCTATGGTTCGGCGGTCAAGCCTTCCATGCGATCACGATATTCCAGAACCCCGAGGTTCAGGGCCTCGATCTCAGGCTCGATGACACTGCGGTCTCCCACCAGAAGCACGATCATGCGCTCGGGGTCGATATAGGTTTTGGCCGCCGCTTCCACCTCAGCGGCGGTGACCGCTTGAATCCGCTCGACGTAGCGACCGTAGGTGTCCTCGGGCAGCGAGTAAACCAGCAGTTCGGCCAAGCCGTTGGCAATATCTGAGTTGGTTTCAAACTGGGCCGGGAAACGGTAGGCCAGGTAGTTCTTGGCTTTCTGCAACTCCTCAGGCGGAATGCGCTCGGAGATTCTCGTCAACTCATGGAAGAACTCTCTCACCGCTGGACCGGTTTTGTCCGTTTGAACCGCAGCGGTAGCATAAAAAGGACCCGCCTCTTTGCGCATGGTGAAAGCCGAACCCGCTCCATACGTGTAGCCGTTCTTCTCTCGAAGGTTCTGATTCAGTCGAGAGGTGAACGAGTCTCCCAGAACCGTATTGAGAACTTCCAACGCATAGTAGTCAGAGGTTGCCCGGTCCACCCCTAGTCGTCCGATCATGATCGCGGTTTGGGCCGCTCCAGGTTTGTCCACAATCACGACTCGTCTTCGTGCGACTTGCGCGGTCGCGGGCAGAACCGGGGCTGTGGCTGCCACTTTCGCTGCCTTCCAGGTTCCAAAGGTCCGCTCAAGCTGCTCGGTCACCGTCTCGGCTGTAACATCCCCGACGACCAGTATGGTGGCGCGTTCCGGCCGAAAATATTGGTCGTGGAAGGCAAGGAGATCCGAACGATTGAAATTGGCGATCTCCGCCTCCCCGCCCGACCCCTTTTGGGAGTATCGGTGAGCCTCAGGATAGAGAAGCTTCGGAAAAAAGTAGCTCGCCAAGGACGACGCGTCATCGCGCTCCTGCCGGAGTTGCACCAGCATCTCTTTTTTAATCCGAGCGATCTCTTCGACGGGAAAGTCCGGACGCAGCGCGATATCGCCGAGGACGGCCAAGGCCGAAACCAGCCTCTCACTGGGAACCTGAACGGACAACGAAGTGCGGTCGAAGTCGCTGGAACCGTTGTAGCCGGCCCCCAGATAGTCGAGTTCGTCAGAGAGCACGAGCGAACTCCTGCCGGCCGCCCCCTCGTCCAAGAGCGACGCGGTGAAACTGGCGAGCCCGAACTTCCCTTCGGGGTCCATCGCGTTCCCCCCATCCAACACGACGCTGACATGGACCACGGGCACGGCGTGGCGCTCCACCGTCCACACCTCGATTCCGTTGGAGAGGTGAGTCTTACGCACGACTTGTGGCTGCAAAGATTTGGCGGCCGTGGGCACAGGAGGCTCCGTGCGACTCGGTTGGCTCAGCCCGGGAACGGTCAGGAGCAGCAATGCGGTAAACTTCAAAAGATGAGTTTTCATGATTTCTCTCCAGGCATCACAGTCAACTCCACCCGCTTATCTAAGGGCAGATAACGCTGAACCGCCCTTTGAATATCTAAAGGGGTGAGACCTTGGTAGCGGGCTAAGTCCTCGGCGAAGTAGTCGGGGTTTCCCGTGCTGCGGTAGTATGCGTTCAGTCGGTCGGCCTTGCCGCCGAAGCCACCCACTTCTTCCATGGAAAACAGGGCAGCCGCTTCGATCTCATGTTGGGCTCGCTCCAGTTCTCGCTGAGTCGGAGGCTTTGACTGTAGCTTCTTCAGTTCTTCGTCAACGATGGTCTGAATATTGTCGAGGTCCTGACCGGGTTTGGGGGTCACTACGATCTGAAAATTCGAGGAGAGGTCCTGAGAGTTTTGATAGGCCGACACACTTTGAGCTATCTGCATATCGTATACCAAACGTTTATATAGACGGGAATTTTTGCCTCCGGCCAAAATATTGGCCGCGACATCGAGCGCCGCGTCCCCCGGCGCCAAACTCTTAGGGGTGAGCCAGGCAAAGGTACGACGTGGAAGTTGGACCTGGTCCAGCAGAGTGGCCTTCGAGACTCCGCTCAAAACCGGTTCCGGCGGGGTGAGACGCTTGGGCGACGATCCTCCTGGGATCTCTTGGAACCACTTTCTCACCAGGGCCTCGGCGGCCTTGGAGTCGATGTCTCCGGCGACCACAAGACTTGCATTGTTGGGTAGGTAGTAGCTTCTAAAAAAGCTGGTGACGTCTTCATAGGTGGCGGCATCGAGGTCTTCCATATACCCAATGGTCGGCCAGTGATACGGGTGGTCCGGGGGGTAGAGCATTTCGTCAAGTTTGATGTAGGACATGCCGTAGGGACGATTCTCGTAACTTTGGCGACGCTCGTTCTTCACCACGTCCCGCTGTCCGTCGACTAATTCCGGCGTCATGGAGTCGAGCAGGTAACCCATACGGTCGGACTCTAGGAACAGCGCCACTTCCAGGGCGTTCGAGGGGACGGTAATCCAGTAGTTGGTGCGGTCTGAGTTGGTGGACCCGTTGTTGTCGCCGCCGGCGGCCTCTAGAAGGGTGTCAAACTCACCCTCTTTGACGTGACCCGAGCCTTCGAACATCAGGTGCTCGAAGAGATGAGCGAATCCGGTGCGCCCCGGGGACTCATTGCTCGAACCGACAAAATACCAGACGTTGATGCTCACCATCGGTACCGTATGGTCCTCGTGGAGGATGACGTGAAGCCCGTTGGGCAAAGTGAATTCGGTGAATGGGACTTCAAGGTCCGCGGTGGCAGCGGACCAACCGACCAGTAAAACAAAACAGAGGGCTCTCACAATTTGCATAGCACTCAGTTCTTGCAGGGTCTTGAGAACACCTACGATTCTAGGGAGCGTTGGCATCCCGCCAGCAAAAGATAACTTCGAAGGCTAGTAGCCCTGGAAAATTCCTGATAGAATCGTTGAGTGCTAGCACGAATGGACAGTGTCCGCTTTTCACCACCTCTGACGATGATCCATGCAGACTCGCTGCAAGTCCCTTCGGCGCACCCTGAAGCAGCCAAGGAGCCCATGGATCTGTTAGTCGGCGCTCAGGTAATTCAACCTTTAGAAATGGTGCAGCCCACCAACGCCGCCAAACAAAAAAAACTGTTTCTTTCTGGTCAGATCGAAGAGCCTGATTTTACCTACCCGGCCCCGGCAGAAAAAGCGAACATCGAAGTTGCCCGGGCTCTTGATGGCTTGGTCTTCGAGGACGGCACACTCGGTCAACTGCAAGACAAAAAGCGAAGCGAACTTCTAGCGCTAAACTTGATAGCCGCCCATCCGGGGGATTCTGCTATCGTCAAGGCCGCCACCCAGGCCGTCTACGGCAGGCCGTCCTTGCGACTGGTGGCTCAAGCCCAGAAGCTCCTGGAAATTTTGCCGGTCCCAGCCAAGGCACCCGATGGCGAGAGAGTATCGTTGGGCCGTCGACTCTCCGATGAGCTCGCCTCCTACGGTCTCGATGATTGGAAACTGACCGAGTCGAACGGGGGCAGCACCCACGTGGATCCGGCCAATAAACAGGTGGTGGTGCCAGTCGGACGAGACGTGGCAAGTGTTGTGGCCGAGCGATTGGCCGTTCACGAAGTAGGAGTGCACGCGCTCCGCGCCGCCAACGGCTATCAGCAGCCCGACTCCATTTTCGCCCTTGGCACGGCTGGTTACGAAGCGACGGAAGAAGGACTGGCAGCCTATGCTGAAATCGTCTCTGGCACGACAGATTCTGGAGTCCTTCGCAAATATGCCGCCCGCGTCTTGGCCGTGGAATCGGTAGCCGAGGGGAAAGACTTTCGCGAGACTTTCGACATGCTAAGTGAGCAAGGCCTCTCTAAGAATCAGGCCTGGGATGTCTCCTTGCGTGTTCATCGAGGTGGCGGCTATCTCAAAGACCACATCTATCTCGAAGGGTTGATGGGTGTCCGCGACTACGCAAAAAGTGGCGGCGATCTCCGTAAACTCTTCGTAGGTAAGGTCAGCCTCGACGATCTCCCCACAGTCGATCGGATGCTAGCTTCCGGCGACCTGAAGCTTCCCAAGCACCTGCCACACTTCATGAGTCAAAAGAACCTGGCGGCCAACCCTCTATTAGCTGCCTTAGACGAGGCTAGCGGGGCAAGGTAGCCCAATCGAAAGCTTTGGCCGGAGGCTTCCACAAGAGTTGAACTGCCGCTCGGCGCCTCGCACAGCAGGTCGCCAACATCAACCTTTCGAAACCTTGGGCCGATGAGTGCTCCCCTGATAGCGAAGTGGCGAAATCTAGCCGAGAATGGCCGATTCCTCGATGTGATCGAGGACCTTGAGAAGACCAAGGTTCGGCTCACCATCGAAGGCGACCGATTCCTCGTCGAAGGTCCGGCGAATCTGGTCACTCCCGACTTTCATACTCTACTGGAGACCTACACTTCAGAACTCATCGTGGTTCTTCGACTGTCCACCTTAGGAACCGATGGGTTGGGCCTGACTCGACTGCATCACGCGGTGCTCACCGACGATCTTTTGGAAGTGAAACGCCATCTCGCCAACGGCGCCCGCCCGAACACCGAGAATCGCTTCGGACAGACTCCCTTCCACGCGGCCGTGGAGAAGGGGTTCAAAAGCCTCGTGGAGGCCCTTGCCCTCGCCGGAGCGGACTTCAACAAGCCGGATATCGATGGCCGTACACCGCTTCACATCGCTGTGGAAGCGCGAAACCACGAAATCGTGGCCTTCCTGTTGGTCAACGGAGCGATGGTCAACCGAGGCGACTTCTTTGGTCTCACCGCTCTTGCTCGGGCTGTGAGCAGCGACCTGAAAGACATAGCACAACTTTTAGTTGAGTACGGGGGGGAACTCGAGGACCCCAGCCTCAGCCTGTCCGAGCGACAGTTTCTCCAAGTCGTCTTGCGCATGCTGACCGGGTACAGCGATGAGTTATACCAGCACAGCCTGAGAGTGGCCGACGTGGCGCGCTGCATGGCGCGGGATCTCGAACTGCCTGCGGACGACCTCAAGACCGTCCGATTGGGCGCTCTACTTCACGATCTTGGCAAAGTGAGTCTTCCCGACGACATCTTTGACCAGGCCGACGCCGAAGTGTCAGAGGACGACGTTGAACTTCTGATGAGTCATCCGGAAGACGGCGCTGAAGCGCTACCGTCCAGCATGGTCCCGAGTAGGTGGCCGGTGCGCCTGGTCATTCTCCATCATCACGAGCGTTGGGACGGAAACGGCTTCCCGCACGGCCTGAGCGAAACTCAGATTCCGCTGGCGGCGCAACTTGTGGGTCTAGCCGACTACTACGACCACCTGGTCACCCATCGCAGTTACGACCCCGCCATGTCGCAAAATGAAGCGCTGGCACATCTCAATGAGCAGGCCGAAGAGGCTTTCGGAACGGAAGTTCTTGACTCGCTGTTTCGGGTCCACGATCTGTTGCCATATTACACGCCCGGTCGCTAAGTCTAGCCCGGCGCATTTCCTGGCCCCTGGAGCGAAATTTATCTTGAACTTAACAGAGCACTAGGCTGTGAAGTCTTCTTCGGCCCGCGCTGCGGGTTCTAATTCTTCACCTTTGGCCACGATCGCTTGAAACGGCGACCAAACCCGCAGAAGGGCGGGCAAGATGAGCAGCGCTGAGACCATGATTCCAGCGACACCCGCGGCCAGCATGAATCCGAGACTCGCCACGCCTTGGTGCCCCCCCAGCGCCAAGGTGCCAAAGCCGGCGATGGTGGTGAAACCGGAGAGCATGGTCGCAGGCCCCGTAGAGTGATCGAACATGTTGACACGCTTCTCCTCTTGGGCTCGATGGAGCACGTGAATTCCATAATCTAGCCCGATTCCGAGTAGCAGCGGAAGGCCCATGAAGTTGGCCAGGTTGAATGAAATACCGTAATGCCCCATGGCGAAGAGCATGAAAAGGACGCCGAGTCCTAGGGGCACCATCGCGAGCAAGGTCCACTTTATAGAGCGGAAATAGAGCAGCAGAATCACAGTGACCGCGAGTAATGCGTACACGCCGGCGTCTTCAAAGGCAGCCTTAAGGAGATCCGTGTGGTGGCGAATCATCACCGGTGCGCCAATGGACGAGGGATCGGATCCCCTTACCTGGTCAACGAAGGCGTTGAGAGCCTCTCTCTCCCAAATGTTTTCTTTAGGGTAGATACGAAGAACGATTTTCCTGGTCGTACCGATCGAACGTGAACGAAGGTTGTCGGGCAGACTGGCCAGATCCATCTTCGAATCCGGGTCCTGAGCCTTCAGAAAGTCCACCATCACGGCTAGATCTTTGAAGAAGTTCCCCTCGAACGAAGTGAGACCATCTTCGATAGGCCCAGGGCCGAGATCGGACAATTCCGCGAAAAGCTGGGCCATCTCGCCTTCGAACTTTTTGGTATCAGTACGGACGCTCTGAGAATGATGCTGCAGCAACCCATCACGTTGAGAGTGAAAAAATCGCTCCAACTCCAAAAAACCGTCGCCCAGGCGCTGCAGTTCGGCGCCACCGACGGCGCCTTCTTTCACGCTTTTAGGGTCGGGAATGGAGATGTCGGCGACCAGATCGTGCAGATCGTGCAGTGAAGCCAACTTCTGCGGACTGACACTCGGGAAGAGGTCGCTGATGGTGTCGACGTGCGAAACCGTCGACAAACCTTCAAACGTCTTTTTCAGCTCCTTGGCCTGCTCAAGGCTGTCGGCCAAAGCCACGGAGAACAAGACGGTGTTGCCGCCTTTCTCAATCAAGGCCATTTCGGTTTGCACCGACTCTAAGCGCTGGTCTTGCAAACGCAAAAGATTGTAGTCAAATCCCACGCGCGCGATTACGGGAGCGGCAAAACAGAGTGCAATCGCCAGAATAGCCAGAGTCCAAGGCGCACGTTTTAGGATCGTTTCTTCAGCCCGAGCCATCAAGATACGACTTCCGAGTGCCATCGGTTGGCCGCTCACCGGCTTGCGGTTCCTGTCAAGCTTGACAATGAAAGCCGGTAGGGCGAGCACCGTGGACACCAAACACAAAAGGATACCAAAACCGGCGATGATACCGAGTTCGGAGACCCCTTTGAAATCTGCGAACCCCACAGCCCAAAAGGCCACCGCCGTGGAGAAGGCGCTGACGGCGATGTCGGCCCCGGTACCCACTAGGGCCTCGTCGATAGCTCGTTCGGTCTCGCCGTACTTCATGAACTCTTCTTCGTACCTGAGCATAATGTGAGTACCAAAGTCTACTCCGGAGCCCACTAGGATGGTGAAAAAGGAGACCGTGAGGAGGTTCAGGTGTCCGATCACCAAGGTTGTGAAGCCTATGGTCCAGCCCGCTCCTAGGACGAACGCACCAATAATGGCGACCGGTCGACCGACCTCACGAAAGGTTATGGCGAACAGGATACTGACCAAGAGTAAAGACAGAGCCCCGGAACGGTGGGAATCGCTTTCCGAACTCACCATCTCGTCGTACTCCAGGAGCGGTTCCCCAGTGACCCCGACCCGCAACTCCGGGAAGGCTCGCTGCGCCTTATCGACAGTTTTGCGAAGCAAGTTGATCGTCTTGGCATCCCGATTCACTAAACGAAACAGGAGAAGGTGAACTTTCCCTTCACCCGTGGTGTGGTAAAAGCTGGTGTCCTGCATCCCGCTCTGACTGGCATCGGCAAGCTCTGGACTGGTGTCCCCAAAGAGTAGACCGCCCCACGGAGAATGATAGTCCGCACGCCCACGGGATACCACCGCCCGGCGAAGCTCGCCAAAAATCTCGCTCAAAAAAGGCAGCATGGAGACGAGTTTGTCTTGACCGCTCCCAGCAACATTGGAGTCGAAATTTTGAAGCAGATTTGGCAAACCTTCGGGGGAACTCAACGAGACGAGAAACGGTCGAGCCTCTTTGACTTCATGAACGAGTGTCTTAAGCTCCGACTCCGAGAGAAACAACAGCGCTCGACTCTGCAGAAACGGGAGTTCAACTTTGGGAAAAACTCCCTGAAAAGCTTCAGGATGGTCTCGGAAAAGTTGTGCCCCGAGATCCACAAAGGCCTCGCGCGTCTTGGCGTCGCTCCCTTCTACCATCACCACGATGTCATCGGCGGCGGGGAACTCCTTTAAGAACCTCTCTTGGATATCGTAGAGTTCATCCTTAGAAGATATCAGATCATCGCGATCGGTCTGGAATTCCAGATAAACCGCTGCATACCCCAGGCTTAAGAAGAAAAAGAAAAGCGAAAGAACCAGCACCACACTGGAATGACGGCGCGCGAGGCGCGACGCTTTCAGCATCATCCTTTCTAAGGAGGTGAGCTTTTTCACTAGAGAGTAGGCTCTCCGCTTTTATCGGGCTCGACTTCGGCCTCGCCTTTCTTTGCTTTTGCGGGAGTCGCTTCGGGTTTCGGTATCCCCAGGATGGCAGGCAGAGGGTTGGAGTCTATCAACTTCTCAAGTCTCTCCACCCGAGCGTTGACCTCCTCGCTTTTCACCTTGAATTTGGCGATAGCGTCCTTGAGGTCGGCGCGCACGGTAGGGTCGCTGGTCAGTGCGTGAAGATCCTCGGTGAGATAACGATACTCTTCGAGTTTGCGAGCCCATTTCTTGGTTTGTACGATGAGCGCTTGGACAGCTTTAGGGTCGAGACCCTGGGCCATCGCGCGATCGATGAGGTCCTCGTATTCCTGGGACCGCTCTATAGCCATCTGCAAGGTGGTCGAAAGGCGGTCGCCTTGGCGCTCCATTCGCTCGGTCCAACCCTTAAGATTCTCGCTGATCTGGGGAGACATCTCGGTCATCCGTTGGCGAACGTCCTTGGTTTTGTCATCGAAATTACGAAGTTGCGCGGTCAGGGCCGCGTCCTGTTTGTCCAAACTCTCTTCCATAGACTTTAGCAACTCGGGCGCTTTGTGGCTGGCGGCCATCAGTTCGCGACTGTAAAACCGAAGGTTCGACGCGGCGTCTTTGGTCCGTAAGCGAAAGTCTGGGTCGGCCAGGATATCGCGCAGTTGCTCGGTTTCTTCGGTCAAAGTTGTGAGGGCCAGCAGGGTAGACCCCAGTTGATCGGTTTGAATGGCCGACTCTTCAGCGAAAAAGATCTCGTCGTCCCCGATCTCTTCCTTGCTTGGCGACACTTTGATCTCGATCCAACGACGCCCGTAAAGGTCGGTCTGAACGGAATACGTCGACTCCCTCGGAATCTTACGACTGCTATCGAAGGCGACCAAGACTCTTACAATCGTCACTCCCCCAGTGACCGGGAGTAAGCTCTCTTGTATCGCCTGGGAGGCGAAGTTGATCTCCACCACCTTGCCAGAGGGCGCGCCTCCGATGGTCACGATGTCTCCGGCCCGAAGGCCGTGAACCTGAGTAAAGATCAGTCCAAGTTCGCTCTGTCCGAAAGTGACCACGCGCGAGGTTCTCAGATTGTTCAAAAGGACCAGAAGTATAGCGATCATGATGGTGAAGAGGCCGATTTTTGCGTCTCTATTCACTCTGCCACTCCCTCTTCACTCTCTCTAATGCACCTTCCACGCTCTCTTCAAGTCGAAACTCTTCCGTGATCTGAGCAAGGCGCTGGAATCTTACTAGATACTCGATGTTCCCCGCAGGTCCCTTGATAGGACTTGAAATCACTCCCGTTGGCACGAAACCGTCGGACGAGAAAGTTTGCCCGAGCAAACGCAGAAGTACCTCTCGATGAACTTCCGGGTCTCGGACCACGCCCTTTCGACCGACCTGACTGCGACCCGCCTCGAATTGGGGCTTGATCAAGAAGACGGCTTCACACTTTCCGGCAGCCAACGGAAAAGCCGCCGGCAAAATCAAGTTCAGTCCGATGAAGGACAGATCGCCGCAGAGAAACGAAAACTGATGGTCGAAGTCCTCAGGCTTGAGATAACGGGCGTTAGTCTTTTCTCGAACAGTGACCCTGGAATCCGTACGCAGTTTCCAATGAAGCTGCCCCTTTCCAACATCCACGGCGGTCACGCTGGCGGCACCACGCTGCAGCATGAGATCCGTGAATCCTCCGGTGCTGGCGCCAAGGTCTAGACAGTGATCCCCCTGGAGGTCGATGGCAAAGGCGTCGAGAGCCGCTTCTAGCTTCCATCCCCCTCGGGACACGAAAGGGCAGTCTTCACCCCGTACTTCGAGCAGAGTGCTGGCGGTGACCAACTGAGCGGGCTTGACGACCCGATTGCCGTTGGCGAAGACTTTCCCGGCCATAACCAAAAGCTGAGCTCGCTCTCGGCTTTCAACGAGACAGCGCTCCACCAACTCTTTGTCGATGCGGACTTTTGGGGTCGCCTTCGGGCGTGTGGACATCCATCTCTCCTTCCCTACGGGCCAAAACATTGGAAGTATATCTCTTTGGGGCGAAGGTTTCCACAATTTCACCCTAAACTCTGTGGTATGGAAAACACACCGCAAGTTCCACGTTCCGAAGAAGGACTCACCTACGGCGAGTATCTGAAAGTTCCGGAACTCTTGGACCTTCAAGTTCTCAGCTCGAACCCACCGCACCACGACGAGTTGCTGTTCATCATCATTCACCAAGCCTACGAACTCTGGTTCAAGCTGATCTTGCACGAGATGGACAAGACCCGAGAGAGCATGAAGGCGGGCAAAATCCTGCGGGCCGACCACTCCATGAAGCGAGTCTTGGCGATCATGAAGCTCTTAGTTTCACAGATACATATCCTGGAGACTATGACGCCTGCCGAGTTCCTACAGTTTCGCCACAAGCTCAATCCGGCCAGCGGATTCCAGTCCGTTCAGTTCCGAGAGATCGAATTCATGGCTGGGCTGAAGAATCCCAAGTTCATCAAATCCTTCGCCACTCAGCCGCACCTTGCCGAGCGCCTGCAAAAAAGATTCGATGAGCCTTCCCTTAACGAGACCTACTTTGAACTGCTGCGCGAATTGGGCTACGAACTTCCCGAGCATCTACCGCTGGATGCTGTTCGCGAGATCGATGAACTGGCCGAGACCGAAGGCGAAGGGAAGCGTCAGGTGATGGCGGCGCTGATCGAAATCTACCAAAATCCCGACAACAACCTTCCACTCTACCTGTTCAGTGAAACCTGTGTCGAATTCGACCTGCAGCTGGATCTCTGGCGTGAACACCATGTTCGAGTCGTGGAACGAAGCATCGGGTTCAAGCGCGGCACGGGAGGATCTCAAGGGGTAGGATATCTGCGCAGCACCACGGGACGGAAATGCTTCCCTTATCTTTGGGACGTGAGAACCTACCTCAAAAAGGAAGACGACGTATGGTAAACGGCTCCGAGGGAGGCCTCTGCCGCGACCAGTTTCCCATCCTGAGCGCGAAGACCTATCTCGCCTCCCATAGTTTAGGCGCGGTCAACCTGGCCACCGGACGAGCACTGCAGGATTACTACAACGACTGGGCGACCTTGGGCGCTGACGCGTGGGACGGCCCATTCTGGCAGTCGGTCACGGATTTCCAAAAGCTGCTGGGCGACCTGCTGAACTGGCCACAAGAATCGATCTGTCCTCTACAGAACGCCACGCGAGGCATGGCGGCCCTGGCGTCGGCCTTAGACTACGGCACCTCTCGACGGCGCATTCTGGTCAGTGAGTTGGAATTCACCACCGCCTATCCGTTTTGGAAAGCCCAGGAGGATCTTGGTGCCGAGGTTGTTCTCGTGCCAACGCCTGATGGGCGATACGTCCCGTTGGAGAATTTCGTCAAAGAACTCGATGAACGAACGCTTTTGGTGGTCTGCAGTCACGCCTACTTTCGCTCCGGCTGCTTGGCCCCCGAACTGAAAAGCTTCTCTGAAGCGATCCACAAAGTGGGTGGCCGACTGCTGCTCGACGTCTATCAGACGTTAGGCTCGGTTCCGTTGGACGCTCACTCTTCGGGCGTCGACGCTATCGTCGGAGGATGCCACAAATGGTTGTGTGGCGGGCCCGGCGCGGGATTCTTAGCTCTCGCTCCTGACTACTGGCCGACGCTCCGGCCGAAACTCACGGGTTGGTTCGGATTGCGGGACCCCTTCAGCTACCAGAAAGACTTCGGTCGTGGAGAGGCGCACTCGAGCGCGCTGAGATTTCTTGCCGGCACTCCCAACGTACCGGCCCTTTACGCTACCCGACCGGCCCTGGAGCTGATCTCAAAGCTCGGGTCCGCTCGGATACGTCAAACCTCGATGGCACTCACCGAAGGACTCCGACTCGACCTTGAAGATCGAGGTCTCAAGGTATATTCTCCGAGCGACCCCGAGCGACGCAACGGCATGCTCTGTATCGAAGCCCCTCAAGGAGGCGTCTCCGGGCCTGACCTGGTGGGCCGACTGGGAGAAAAAGGATACGTCTTGGACTGGCGCCCTGATTGCGGCCTGAGGGTGTCCCCCCATTTTTACAACACGGCGGAGGAACTTCGAGGTTTCTCCCAGGCGCTAGTCGGCTTCTACTGAGGCTGGAGAAGGTGCTGCCATTAATTGGTTCACCGTTTTTTCAATGGTCGCGCAGAGATTTTCCGTGGGGATGTCTTCTGGAGCGGTCCCGAACGGCTCTTCGATATCGGACGCCACCTGTTCCAGTGACAAGAATAGGGCGCCCCCCACCATCACCACTGGTATAGTCCACCAAGTGGTCTGAAGCGCGAACGGAGCGGCTCCCAAATAGAGAGTGATAACAGCCACGACCACGGCGTGATAGGAACGCATCAAAAGAGAATTCCGAATCCGTTCACAACCGCCACAGACAGCCAGAAGACTCTCGAGCACTAGGCTGAGTCGAGACCACTCCCATCCGTCCACGTAGCCGGCGCTCTTCCACTCAGCTACCTCCCGAAAAGCCCGTCCCGACAGGTCGCTGGGATGGTGGATCGGTCCCGGGTCCTCGCGAAGATGCCGCATGAGTGTGGGCGGGAAGGCGACCAGTATTTCCCGCATTCTTTCCTTGGCAAGGTCTGGAACTCCGGGAAGTGCTGCCACGTAGGCGGCTAAATTTCGCTCTTCATTGACCAGACGCCCCCAAAGCGCACGAGCCTCCCACCAGTGACTATAGGACGTGTTGATGCGAAGTGCCATCAAAGAGCCTAGGAATATACTCGAAATGGCCTGCACCTGCCCGCTGAGTTGGAGGTCCTTGTGTAGAAAATACAGCTCGAACCATGAGACAACAGAACTGTAGACCAGTAGGATGCATAGCGGTCGGACCAGAGACCTCGTCAGGTGAGCAAGTCTGGTGGGTCGTGGCCTCAAAGGAACCTGTGTCATGCGTTCTTATCAACCGAGCAGAGGCGAAGCGGGTTGAAGACAACGAAACAGAGAGAGCCTCTGTGAAGAAGCTCTCTCTGTTGGGGTTCAGGCGGTGAAAATCGATACCGCAAGGTGTTTAGGCGGTAACGAGTTCTCTTTCGAGACAGGCCTGGGTCAGGGTCTCGATCAAGGACTCGGGCTCGACGCCGACCACGTGACCGAGTTCTTCGGTCATCAGGCGGAGGCTCTGCTCGAGGGCTTTGGCATCCCGTGATGCTAAAGCACGTTTTTGGGAAAGCTCGGTGAGGCCTTTGACGACCAGACAGAGTTTCTTGATGTCACCGCTCTTGATCAGTTCAAGGATGGTTTTGTGACGCTGATTGTGGTTGTTGGGAAGCTCAGGTGTGCAAGACTTCAAGTGCTCCATCACACCATCGACTTCGTCGGCGCCGATGGGAACCCGAATCGAACTGTTGCGGCTGTCGAGATTGACCATCACCTGCATTTTGTCGAAAGCGACAACCGCGAAGGTGGATACGCAATCGAGAATGGTTTTTTCTTCGATGCTTTCAATCATTCCAAGGCCGTGCAGTGCGTGCATCACCTTACTGTTAACTTTATACATATTATAACTCCTAACGAGTTCTAACTCGAACAAACGATTTTCCCGCCCCTGATAGCTAGAACATCTTTTCTCTCACCCACATAATGCCAGAAGAGTCTGCCGTCCATGTGAACACGTTGTAACACCCCGACCGAACTGGGAATCCAACGAATGTCCACTTCCTCAAACGCTTATCAACGCCTGATAAACGGCCTTACAGGATTAACCATAAGGCCGTCACGATGAGGGTGGGGGCGTCACTGTGGCTATGTAGGATACCGCAGTGGCTTCAGCGGTCGGAAGACAGCGAAGTGTGATCGTGGAAGATCTTCCAATCCGTGCCGTCTTTGACCATGACGAGGGTGAATACCCCGTCATCTGTTCTCTTCTCCGCAGCATCTTCTCTGTTGAGCTTCCATCTTCCTACCAGCAAAGCGCGATCTTCTCCAAGACGCCAAACGTCGATGTCCGAGAAGGATAGCTTGCCCATGCTTTCCGGGCTATCGCCGTATCGCTTCACGTAACGCTCCTTGAGAGCATCGAAGCCTTTTACGATCTGACCTCCTGAAACGTAAGAGAAGTCGTCTGTGGCCACATAGTTAGCGAGAAACCCGTCCAAGTCGCCCCGATTCCAAGCCGTAGCGTTCTTCTTGAGTTCATCGCTCAACTGAAACTGCAGCATCGAGTCGTGCGTCTGGGCCTGAACTGGACTGCTCGTCGATAGTAGTCCCAAGATGAGGAGCGATGCGAAAAATTGAGATGTTGTCTTGATTCGAGCAGAAAATTTCATAGTCGAATCTACGACCTCGGTCCGGCTTTGCCTTTTGGGGGGCGTGGGGCCACTAAACCCGCTTCGGTACTAGTCGGCCTTCAGAGACTTCGCCTCGGTCTTCCTCTAGATACTCTGCGTCGGCGTTCACGCGCCACAGATCGAAGGGGCCTTGGCCTAGGGCGTTGCGGGCCGCCAGGATTCCCGTCCACATAGCGTGGTCTTGATTGTTGTAGCGGTGCATTCCGTTACGACCCATGACCTGAAGATTGGGGATCTCCGCCTCGATAAACTTTTTGATGATCTCAACATTCGCAGCGTAATAATCGTCATAGACCGGATAGGCCCTGGGCATGCGAACCACGGTGCCGTCTTTCATCTGGTCGGCTCTGGCCAACCCAAGTTGCGTCAACTCTTTGAGCCCCAGTTCCACCAACTCGGACTCGGACATGTCCCAAATTTCGTCACCCATATCACAAAAATATTCGAGGCCCAGTCCGCTGCAGCCCTCATCCGGCACCATCTCCTTGCTCCAGTTACCATAATTCTGGATGCGGCCCACCTTGACTGAAGGCTCGTGGATATAGATCCAGTTGTCGGGGAAAAGATGGTCCGCGTTCAAAATCAAGACCACCGTGAGATAGTCACGGTACTTCAGGCCTTCCGCCGCTTTCACCACCTCGTCGGGCGGCGCGGGCTGCAAACCGAGTATCAGATGTCGCAGGGGCATGGAACTGAAAAACGCGTTCCCCTCATAGGTGTCTTTAGCTGTCTTAACAGATAAAACTCGGCCTGGCTCCCACTGGATCGAATCGACCCGCTCAGCCATATGGACCATCGTGCCTTGGGCCTCCAGGTTCTCGGCCACCCGTTCCCACATCATGCCCGGTCCCAATCTGGGATAGCGGAACTCATCGATCAAAGTCTTGATGACACCCTCGCCCTTGTTGGGGTTCCAACCGAGAGCGTTGAGGCCCGCTTTGAGCAAATTTAGGTTCTTGATTCTTTGGGCCGCCCAGTCTGCGCTGATCTCATTGCAGGGGATGCCCCACACTTTCTCGGTGTACGTCTTGAAGAAAATGGAGAACAGACGGTCACCAAAGCGGTTGATGACCCAATCTTCAAAAGAGCGCTCGGGTCGACGCGGGAAAAGCTGAGCGTAAGCGTAGGAGAGCACGCATCGGACCGTCTCCACGAGTCCTAGATTAAAAAACGCGTTGGCAGCCTTTA
Source organism: Candidatus Xenobia bacterium (assembly GCA_037968995.1). Classification (GTDB taxonomy): domain Bacteria; phylum Vulcanimicrobiota; class Xenobia; order Xenobiales; family JADMJV01; genus JAEXNA01. Next base: position 34,460 of record JBBKWP010000266.1, on the reverse strand, counting down.
GCGGGTAGTCGTAGAATTTTCCCCCGTACAGGATGCGCGACATCCTGGGAACGCTGATCATGTCCTCTTCCAGCCATTCCGACCACAAACGCTCGACCTCTTTGTTCTTTGAAAAAAACCGATGACCGCCGATGTCAAATCGATAGCCTTTGTACTGGGCGGTTTGCGAAATGCCGCCAACGCGCTCAGAGTCGGCTTCGAGGATCACCGAGGACACGCCATTCTTTTGGAGTTCGTACCCCGTGGTCAGTCCGGCTGGACCCGCTCCAATGATGACGGCTTGAATGTCCCTGGCGGGAAAGGAAACGGGTTCGGGCATGGGTCAGTGCTCCTCCTGAGATCGTGCCCCCTCGCCTTCGTACACTCCGCAAGGGACCCTTCCTGAGAGGACTCTCTCCCTTTCCTCTCCGGCAGGCCCAGCGTCGCGAACGAGAGAAGTTGAAGAACGTGAACGTTAAGATCGCCGCCGCCGTCATCAATCAGACTCCTCTCGACTGGGACGGGAACATGGCCCGTTTAGAAGACGTGCTGGCTCAAGCAAGAAGAGAAGGCGTCGAGGTGCTCTGTCTGCCGGAACTGTGCTTGTGCGGTTACGGCTGTGAAGACGCTTTTCACGCTCCAGCCACCTTCGAATCGTCCTGGCGGATGCTTATGGAACTTCTACACGACACGGCGGGAATGGCGGTGAACTTTGGCCTGCCGGTATGGCATCAAGGCGCCGTCTATAACGCCGCGGTGTTGGTGGTGAACACCAAGGTCATCGGCGCGGTTGCCAAGCAGCACTTGGCTGGTGACGGGATTCATTATGAGCCGCGTTGGTTCAAGTCGTGGCCTGCCGGCGTGGAAGCGTCCTGGCGCTCGCCTTTGGGTCCGCTTCCCTTCGGCGACCAGATTTTTGACTTAGTGGGTGACGGGACGTTTTTGCGTCTCGGATTTGAAATCTGCGAGGACGCTTGGGTGGCGGATCGCTCGGGTGGACGACTGGCCGGACGCGCCGTGGATGTGATCTTGAACCCCAGCGCCAGTCATTTCGCCTTTGGGAAGCAGAAAGTCCGGGAACGCTTCGTCTTAGAGGGCTCGCGAGCTTTCGCTACCGCCTACGTCTACGCCAACCTTAACGGCAACGAGGCGGGACGAGCCATCTATGACGGGGGCGCCCTGATCGCGGGTGGAGGGGAGATCGTGGCCCGTGGCACTCGCTTTTCCTTAAAAGATTGGGAAATCACCAGTGCCGTTGTGGATATCACGAAAAATCGGGTAACTAGAGCACGGACCTCAAGCTTTCGTCCTTACCTGTCCGCCGAGCCTGAACACGCTCTTACCGCCGCCTTCGCCTTTCTGGACCCCGAACTTCCGGACACCCAAGCGGTCCCGCCTCAGGCCTGGGAGATTGGGCCGCACGTCAAGGAAGAAGAGTTCGCCAAAGCGGTCTCATTGGCACTCATTGACTATCTTCGAAAAAGCTACTCCCGGGGGTTCGTTCTGTCGCTATCCGGCGGGGCGGACTCGGCGGCCTGCGCGGTCTTGATCTACCACATGGCCCAACGCCTAAAAAGCGAACTCTCAACCGAAGGTGTGCGAGAAAAGTTCTCGTATTGGCCGGACTTCGTCGGTCAGATGGACAAACTGTTGACCACCATCTATCAAGCTACCGCCAACAGCGGCGACGTCACCCGCAACGCGGCCCAGGCCCTCGCCCAAGGTCTGGGCGCCCATCACGTCGAGTTCGAGGTGGAGGAACTGGTGACCAGCTATCGCGCCCACGCCGAACACGCGATCGGTCGGGAACTTGCCTGGGATACAGATGACATCGCCCTGCAGAACATTCAGGCTCGAGTTCGCGCACCCGGCCCTTGGATGGTCGCGAACGTTCTGGGGGCCTTGCTGTTGTCCACTTCGAACCGCTCCGAGGCCGCCGTGGGATACGCCACCATGGATGGTGATACGTCAGGAGGGTTGGCACCCATCGCCGGAATCGACAAGAACTATCTACGACATTGGCTTCGTTGGATGGAGATCACTGGACCTCAGGGCTATTCGCCCATTCCCGAACTGTCCGCCATCAACGTTCAAGCCCCGACCGCTGAACTGCGGCCCAGCGTCCAGGCTCAAACCGATGAGGACGACTTGATGCCGTACCCGGTGCTGGAGCGCATCGAGCGTATGGCCATTCGAGACAAGGTAGATCCCGAGGGCTGCTTTTCGAGACTGGCCGGTGAGTTTCCAACCAGTACCGCGGCGCAGCGTCTGCAATGGGTAGAACGATTTTTCCGTCTCTTCACTCGCAACCAGTGGAAACGAGAGCGATACGCCCCATCGTTCCACTTAGACGACCAGAACCTCGACCCAAAAACTTGGTGCCGATTCCCTATCCTCAGTGGTGGCTACGCCCGTGAACTCAGAGAACTGAGAGCAAAAGTCGGCGATCACTCTACCTCTTAAAATTGTTGAAGATCGCTATGCGCAGAAGTCGTGAGGGCGCAATCCCACCACGAATCGTTCTTTCCACCAGCCATCGAGGGCCTTCCGGCGAACAGGTTCGCCACCGGTGGAACGGTCGATCATGACATCCTTACCATCGTAAAGGCCGACGTGCGTGATGCAGCCCTTGGGAAACTCGCCTTCGTAAGTGTCGCGGAAGGCCAACAGGTCTCCCGGTACCAGGTCGCCGTAACCCAGAAGTTGCCCTAGTTCGGCGGAAAAGAGGCTGTTCGCGAAGGCCCGTCCTTGGGGGAGACCCTCCGTCAAGTGGATGTCGAAGGGTCTCACTGGCGCCGGCATCCAGATGCCAGATTCGACGAAAACCCGACGTATGAAATTCGCACACTGCTCTTTGGCGTTCCCTGAGAACGGGTGCCCCACCCAGGCCCGGGCCCGCAGCAACAAAGTGGCCCGCAACAGTTCCGGCCTGGGCGTCACCACAAACTCCAATTCGTCGGTGTCATAGGCCGAGGAGTCCAGACCCAAGTCACGGAGTCGGAGTTCCACGCTGGTCTCCGCGACCGGGGAATCCGGAAGGTCGAGGTCCGAGAGGTCGATTTCGCTCATAAAGCGTCTCCCTTAAAAACTTTAACGAGAGCGAGCTCAAAGTTCATCTCGGGAAATTTGAGTTCCACAGCTTTTCGCTGAGACTCCTCCGGCAGAGCCGGACCGAAGTTCACTTCTTCAGCCAGAGTCTCCGAAGCGATGGTACTGCCGAACTCAGAGATCGTCTGTTCGAGCATTTCGGCGTCTCCGAAAATGTAGAGGCGAATGCGGTCAGTGATCTCAAGTTCGCTGGTTTTGCGAAGCTCTTGAATGTGACGAATAACGTCTCGGGACAAACCTTCACGCTCGAGTTCGGGAGTCAACTCAGTCGACAGCGCAACCAAGAAACCTCCGTCTTCCTGAGCCGCGAAGCCCTCTGGAGACCGAGCTTCTACCAGAATTTCCTCGGGCCCTAACTCTAGGGTCTGCCCCTCAACTTCTAAGGAATAGGTTCTGCCCGCGGCGACAGCCGCCGCCACCTCTTTGCCGTCCACTTCCGTGAGGGCTTTCTTCATTCCGGGAACGAGTTTGCCATACTTGCGTCCGACCAGTTTTAGATTCGGCTTAAGGTCGTAGTCGAGAAAGTCTTCCTCTATGCCTAAGAACCGCACCGCTTTGACGTTGAGTTCTTCTAAGAGCTGATCTGACAACTCGTTAAGATCCCTTTGCTGAATCTCGTCTTTGACCCTCACCAAAACTTCAGGCAGCGGCTGACGCACGCGATGGCCGCTCTCGTTTCTCGCGGCCCGACCCAAGGAAACGATCTTCTGAAGAACCGATGTGGTTTCCAGCAACGCCAGGTCCACCAATCGTCCGTCGACCACCGGCCAGGGGGCGAGATGAACCGATTCGGCCTGAACATCCTGCGAGTGAAGCCCTTGATAGAGCGTTTCCGCGGCAAACGGAGTGAACGGCGCCAGGAGGCGACTCAGCGTTTCAAGACACTCCCACAAGGTCGCGAAAGATTCCACCTCTTCGGCCCAGAACTTGCGACGCGAACGGCGCACATACCAGTTGCTTAAGTCGTCCACAAAGCCGTCTAATCGACGCGCCGCGGGGGTCAAATCGAAGGCTTCGAGATCGTCGGTAAGGTCCCGAATCAGCTGATGGAGCCTGGACAAAACCCAGCGGTCCAGGGCGTCTCGCTCGATCGCCGGCTTGGCCTGGGATAGGTCAAGCTTGGCAGCATTGGCGTTGAGGACAAAGAAGTTATAGGTGTTGAACACCGTGCCCAAAAATCGGCGAGCGGTCTCCCCCACTAGTTCCACGGAAAACCGCCTCGAAAGCTCGGGCGGAGCAGACACATAGAGGTACCAGCGAAGGGCGTCCGCACCCTCGGCATCTAAGATGGACCAAGGATCCACCACGTTGCCCCTGGACTTACTCATCTTCTCGCCGTCCCCGTCAAGGATCAAGCCGTGACAGATCACGCTCTTGTAGGCTACGGAGTCAAACAGCATCACACCCAGTTGGTGAAGGCTGTTGAACCACCCACGAGTCTGATCGAGACCTTCGCAGATGAAGTCCGCTGGGAAGTCGGTCGTCTCGAAGCGCTCCTTGTTTTCGAAAGGATAGTGGAGTTGAGCGAACGGCATAGCGCCGGAATCGTACCAGCAGTCGATCACCTCCGGGACCCGCTGCATACCGCCGCCGCACTTCTCACATTGTAAGGTGATGTTGTCTACTTGGGGGCGATGGGGATCGAAGTCGGGATGGGCGACGTCGAGGGGAGCCGTGGACAGATCACTGAGTTCGGCGAAAGAGCCTACGCAGTGACGGTGGCCGCAGTCCTGACAGGTCCAGATAGGTAATGGAGTGCCCCAGTAACGATTGCGAGACAACGCCCAGTCTACCAAGTTGTTGAGCCAATCGCCGTAACGCCCGTTTTTGATGTGTTCGGGATGCCAGTCGATGGTTTGATTTTTCTCGATCAGGCGTTCCTTGAGCTCAGTATTACGAATGAACCAACTGTCGGTGGCGAAATACATCAAGGGATTACGACAGCGCCAGCAGTGGGGATAGCTGTGTTCGTAGTCCATTTTCTTGAAGAGAAGGTTGCGTGCGGTCAGGTCTTCGAGCACCACCTTGTCGGCGTCCTTGAACCAGAGACCGGCCAAGAGCGTCACCTCCGCCACAAAGTGACCCGTGGAGTCTACCGTCCGGATCACGGGAAGGTCGCAAGCTTGAGCGACGGCCAGATCGTCGGCACCGAAGGCGGGAGCGATGTGGACGATGCCGGTTCCATCTTCGGCGGTCACGAAGTCTCCAGCGACCACACGGTGGCCGGGCTTGTCCAAAGGCAAGAACGGAAAAGGGGCCGAATATTTGAGTCCGACCAACTCCGACCCGACCTTAGCCGGTACGTCGGTTCGCGCCGAAGTGCCTTCGCCGAAGGCTTTCTCCACCAGAGATTCACAGACCACCAGGGGTCCGTGTTCGTCGTCCACCACCACGTACTTAAGGTTGGGGGCCACGGCAGCGGCCACGTTTCCCGGCAGCGTCCAAGGGGTGGTGGTCCAGACGAGCAGACCAGTCCCGTCCGGCAATCCAAAGTCGGTTGCGTTGGTCAAGGGAAAGCGGACAAAAATGGAAGGGTCGATCACGTCTTTGTAGCCGAGACCCACTTCGTGCGAGGAGAGCGGGGTGCCGTCCTTGGCACAGTAAGGGACGACTTTGTATCCTTCGTAGAGCAGCCCTTTGTCCCACAACTGCTTCAAGGACCACCAGACGCTCTCCACGAAATTGTTGGACATGGTCATGTAGGCTTCGTCAAGATTCACCCAAAAGCCGATCCGCTCGGTCATCTCGCGCCAGACCTGTTCGTACTCCATCACCGATTCTCGACACATTTTATTAAACGGTTCGACACCGTATTTTTCGATGTCGGCCTTACCGTCAAAACCGAGGCGCTTCTCAACTTCCAACTCTACGGGCAGACCGTGACAATCCCAACCGGCCCGGCGGCGCACCAGACGGCCACGCATGGTCTGAAAACGAGGAAACAGATCCTTGTAGGCTCGGGCTTGGACGTGGTGAACGCCCGGGCGACCGTTGGCGGTGGGCGGTCCCTCGTAGAAGACCCACTCTTTGGCGCCCTCCGCTTCTCGCCGATCCATGGTCTTTTGGAAGACGTCGTGAGTCTTCCAATACTCGAGGATCGCCTTCTCCCGTTCGGGGGCTTTTTGGTTGCTATCTAGTTCGGTGAACATCGCCTGTTGTCGCCATTCTCTTCTAACCGTTTTTTGCGAGATCGCATGCTTTAGCAAAGCCCTTCTCAGCAAAGAGAGTGACACCTCCTCCGAGCGGCCACTAGTAACTGAGGGGTTATGTCGCGAACGCTCGGCTCACGAGATTGAAGAGAAGACCCAAAATGAAAAACGAGATACACAGCATGACCACCTGACACAACCAGATCGTCATAGCATGCAGAAACTTGGCCGGCAGCAAGAATGAGTAGACGGCACCCGAGACCAGCCAGACGGAGAAAAAGAACACGACGCGTACGTTTATCCATCCGAAAAACCCCATGACGCCCCCGAGGGCAGCCTGGCAGAGCAGGGCCGCGAAGACGATCCCGATAGCACGTCCCAGGCTGGGAGCCTCTTGGTTGATCAGATCGCAAGAGAGTCTCAAAACCACGCCGCCCAAGGCAAGACCAATCATCACCCCGAGCGCAAGAACGGCTGTATTGCCAGGATCAAACGACATTCCGTACCCTTTCCACAAAGATAGCGGCTTCCTCCTGATGTTGAACCTTGATCAGGGTCATCAAGGTCTGAGGGCGATGAGCCGTAAGTACGAAAAGGAGAGGACTCCGGGAAACCTCAGGTCGAAGGTGGTGGCGTGACGACCTGCGGATCCTACGAACTCTTGGACATCGTCGGTGCCGGAACTTCCGGGACCGTCTACCGCGCACGCTCGACGGGCGACGGGGCTTCCTCGGAATGGATGGCCGTGAAAATCCTAGGCCAGAACCCGCCGGAACCTTGGTTCGACAACCTCGAGAAACTCGCCCGGTCTCCAAGCCCTCACTTGTGCCGGTTCTACGAACGCGGAATCAATAAGGATAAACAATCCTACGTGGTCTATCAGTTTCTTGAAGGCGACGATCTAGAGCAGGCCCGTGAAAGATTTGACGAGCGTCGAGTGCCCTTACGACAAGCTCTGCGTTGGACCATCGATGTTTTGAAAGGTCTCGAAGTTCTCCACCAGAGCGATTTCCTGCACGGAGACATCAAACCGAGCAACCTCATGCTCAACCAAAATCAAGAGGTTATCCTCTGCGACTATACCACACTGACCCCTCTCCAAGGCCAGTTAACGACCGATCTCCACAGCGGCACTCCAGAGTATTTGCCTCCTCAAGAGCGTGATCTCAGGACTCCCCAGCGAGATCTGTACGCCGTGACGGTGACGCTCTTTGGACTGCTCACCGGACAGCTTCCTCCAAAGGATGGGCCCGCTGTCCCCTCAAAGTGGGATCCTCTGCTTCCACAGACCGCGGACGACATCATCGCCAAAGGCCTTTCTCCTGAAACGCCCTTTCTCAGCGCTGTCGAGATGCGCCAGACTCTAGAACAGTTGCTGAGCGGGCCAACCCAGGCCCCGGCGGCCTCCAGCCTATCTCCGCCTACTCGCCACGTCGAGTTGCAGAAGGTTCCTTCCGAGCGACCGCTCTGGCCCTGGCTGCTCGCACTTCTCATGCTCCCCGTAGGATTTTGGCTCCACTCTTTACTCGCGCCGGTTAGCCCCGTTCGTTTCACTTCGACGGCTCTCTGGAGCGGCATCGGAGTGAGACCACAAACGATCGAGCGACGCCTGGTTTGGCTAGTGTGTATCTTGGCGCGCCCAACAGTGGCCTTCATGGGTGAGGACCACGCATGGGGAGAAGAGACGGCCGAAGAGAGAGCACGATGGTGCGCCGCGGTCCTAGAAGAGGCGCATTTTCAGAAACGGCCGTTAGAGTTTTCCTATCGCCGCGAACTCGAGGAGAGCTGTGAAGTCTGGCTGGTGGGAAAGGGTTGGGAAGAGAAACGACTGTTTCGCGTTACTGCGTCGGAGTCGAAGCTCTTCGCCCGAAGGGCCCCCATTCTCGCGCGATATTGGTGTCAACTGATTCTAGACACCGCCGAACTGGCAAGGCCCGGATCAAGAGTGGGGTCCGAGAAGGGCCCCGGGGCTTTGGCTCTGGTCGGTTGGGAGCGCCGTTATGAAACCTTGAGCGTCGATCGTCCACCGGTCACTCAACCCGATCGTATCGAACTTTGGCTACAGGCTCTTCGTTCCTTGGGCGATCCCACGCGGGACGACCTTTTAGAAAGCTATCATAATCCGCCCAAAGAGGTCGACAGTGGAACCTAAGGCCAAGACCATTGGGCGAGACCCGGCCTGCGACATCGTTCTCGACTCTCCCCTCGTTTCTCGCTTTCACGCCCGACTGGTCGGTAATGTCCTGACGGACACAGACTCTGCCAACGGAACCTTCGTGGAAGGTAACGAAATCGTGCAATCCGTCTTGCAAAAAAATCAGCGAGTCACCATCGGTCCCTACCATCTCGAGTTCGATGGTCAGACCCTCCTTTTTCGTGGACGCGGGCTGCAGGTCACCTGTCGGGCCGTCACCTTCAAGATTCCCGGTACCTCGATAGAGCTTCTCAAGCAGATCGACCTCAATGTTGAACCTGGAACGTTTCTGGCCCTAGTGGGGACCTCTGGAGCGGGAAAATCTACCTTGATGAAACTGATGGCAGGCCTCCAAAAACCTAGTGAGGGACAGGTTCTCTTTCAGGGTCGGCCCCGAAATTCTGCGGAATTCTTGCACTCCACAGGTTGGGTGCCTCAAGAAGAGATCGTGCACGATCGCCTTCGAGTGTCTACAGCCTTGGCGTTCTCCGCCCGCTTGCGCCTGCCTCAGGGAACCACCCGCACTGAGATCGCTCGTCGGGTGGACTACGCAGCCGAACAGGTGTCCCTCGGTCACCGCCTAGACACACCTATATCGCGTCTGTCCGGCGGCGAAAAGAAACGCGTCGCTTTGGCCGCCGAGGAGTTGGGAGACCCCGACGTCTTTTTTCTGGACGAGCCCACCAGCGGACTGGACCCAGGGCTGGAGAAAGAGATCATGCTGAGCTTGCGAGACTTGGCGCGGCGCGGGCGGACCGTCATCTTAATAACTCACGCCACCGCCAATATCTTGCTCTGCGACCAGGTTCTCTTCCTGGCCCCGGGAGGCCACCCAGTGTATCACGGACCTCCGCAAGAAGCCCTCGAGCACTTCCAGGTAGAAGATTTTGCTGAGATCTACCGACAACTCACCAAGCCGGAATGGTTTGCTGACAAAGGAAAGCTGCTGGCCGAGCGGACACGACGTGAAATGACAGCCGTCGTCCTGGAAGCCGCGACCGGTAGCGAAGCGCCGACCCAGGTTCCCATTGTAAAAGAGCGACGTCCCAGCGCACTGAGCCAACTCAAGCTTCTCCTGGAGCGCGACTTTTTGGTTACCATCGCCGACCGCTCGTACATGGCCCTTTTGATCTTACAGGCTCCAATCATAGGACTCGTTTTGGGCAAGCTCTTTCCCCAGAACACATTCACTCCGAACCAAGTACTGGACGCTCAGGGTCGTTTCCCCATCATGGAAGGACCGACTCTGCTCTTCATGCTGGTCGTCTCGTCCCTGTTCTTTGGGGCCATCAACGCTTGCCGCGAACTGGTCAAAGAACGAAGCATTTATCAGAGGGAGCGACTGCTGGGAGTTCGGCCGTCATTATATTTGGCTAACAAACTGCTTCTTCTTTCGGTCAAGGGTCTATTTTCCGTGGTTCTCTTGAACTGGGTGGTCCTGAGCATCATTCCTATTCCCTGGACCAACCCCGAAAAGCTCTGGGCGCTGCTCCTTTTGTGGGCCACCTATATGGGCGGAGCCGGGCTAGGGCTCTGTCTTTCAGCCTTAGTGGGCACCGCCGAACAGGCCACCACCTTGGTGAGCGTGCTCTTGATCCTGCAACTGGTGTTGTCGGGGGCCTTCGTGAAACCAGAGGCCATGGGAACCCCATTGGCAGAAATTTCCGCCCTCGCCATCACCCGATGGACATTCGCGGGTTTATGTTACTTCACGGAGATCAATCAACGGCTCGCCGAACTCGGTCTGCCGTTCATCACCGCCGACTACTATCTACCGCCCGATATCCTGGGAGGAGTGCTGTGGCCGCTCCTGGCGCTGCACTTAATCCTGCCGCTTTTCATCTTACTGGTCCGAAAGGAAACGACCTAATGGCTCCTATCTCGCTGCGAGAGCGCTTCGCCCTCCTTCTATTGTTCATCCTAGGGCTCGCCCTCGGGGCCTACGCCGAGGCTCCTTCGGAACGACGCCTGATGCGGGTCGAATCCCGACTCTACGGCTGGTACGGTGTGGTCGAGCCCGCTTTCGACAAAACCGTGGGCCGACGGCAACTCTACAAGATCAGCAATGGGGAGAAGTTTCTCAACGGATTGGCCGGACGTCTCGTGATCCTAGAAGGACATTTTCGAGACGGCCAACTCGACCTAGGTTCCTTGGCCCCGCCACCCATCAGCGTGCCGGACAACGCCCGCCGTCAGCGGTTCGTCATCGACCAAAAGCTCACCCGCAACGGAGAGCTCACCAGCCTGGACGGCTTCCAACTGCGCACTACGAATTCCGAACTTTTGAGTCCCGGAACGGGACAAAGGAAAGCGGACTTGGTAGTGGTACCGCTCGGTGAGAATCGCTTGGAGGTGAACGCCGTCTTGGCTCTCGACGAAGTTGTCGCCGCGGCATCGGGTCCTGTAGCGTCACCCCTCAGCGCAATTCCGACCAAGGCGGGTTCGGGTCCCTTGGTGGACCTAGAAATGACCCAAGCGTTTCTAGACACTCTGATCGACCTGGGACGAGACCAAGCCGGACTGCAGGTCCAGTGGCAGGCGCTGTCTTTGAAGGCTTCGCAATTGCGCCTCATCCTACCCGACCAAGTCAGCGCCAATGAAGCGCCTTGGCGTCTTGAGGGCACAGTGGAATTAGGCATGGCACAAGGCGGCGCCACCTTGGCCGATTCCTCTTTCGTGGTCTCGGCGCGACCTGTGATCAGCAACAACCTTTTGATCCTCGAACCCGATTGGGACCAGATCCAACTCGAGGGGCAGCTACCGTTTAGCTTCTTATTGGACGCTTCAGTGCTGCGCCAGCTCAAGGCTTTTCTCCCCAAACAGCTCACTGTGTTGAACCTCGATTGGGTCAACACCTACCTGCGCTCCCAGAGCCTCTTGGCACCAGAGGAGAAACCCCAGTGGTTTCTGGCTCCCTCCCCGCCCGGCACCTTGCGTTTAGGCGCGGGAGACAGTACGTCTGTCGTAACCGCCTCCTCTAGGGCCCTTATCCCAGGCAACTTTCGCCTGCAACTCTCCGCCGGGATGGCCGACCGATTGGTGAGGCGCGGGGTGCAGTCCGTATTGGACCCCGATAAACCGTTCGTTCCCGAACCGCCCCTCCAAGTCGGTAAAGCCCTCTTCGTGGCTATCACCGTGCAAAAAATCTTCTTGCGCTCATTGGAGTCCGGGTACAGTCAAGGCGCGTTCCGCTTCCAAAACCTAGTGATCGACGTCGCTTGGAAAGCTGGTCCGTTGAGCGGTGTCGAACCCTTGCTCCAGGCCGCCGGCTTCATCCGCCCCCGTCTCTCCCCGCCTTTGTCTCCTGGCGGACCTCGGTTCTGGGATTGGGACGTGAAGATTGAGCAACTGGTCATCCGTAGCGACAAACTCCCTGGGGACAAAACCGAACTGGCGGCGGAACTCACTCCGCGCCTCGAGCACGAAATCGGGTCCAACTTGGCTAAAAAACAGCAGATTCCGGCCAGGCTTCCTCTCTCCAACATTCTGAAGGGCGATGCGGGTGAAGGTTTAGCCCTAGACATCGTGGACCTGAGGCCCTTGGACGCCTCCTTAGAATTCGAAGGGAGACTCCTAAAGATTTAGGGCAGACCCCCGATTCTTAAAGGAACCAGACCCGTGCGCCTCGGAACTCCATCAGTATGGAACGCCATCAAACAACCTACTCATTGCGCAATCAACCCGAACGGGTCTTTACCATCGACGCTGGTGTCGCGGACTCGGACCCAAAGAGAGAAGAGGGCGCTTCCATCGAAGCTGAAATCCGAGAATCCGACGGCGATCCGTTCACCTACGTGGTCGATTTCTCCAACGAATTCGTCGCCACCAAGAAAAACTTCACTCCTGAGATGTATCTGCACACCGCCATCTCTATCATCTGCGCCCAGATCGAATCCCACCAACACCGCCCAACTCGCCTCAGAGTCCATCGGGATTCGGGTTTAATCGAGACGGAAGCGTTGAAAGCGTAGGGAAGGCCTAGAGACGCCAATCTGGAAGATTTTCTCATGCCAGTTCAAGACAGCGGGGCGCGACCTCGACAAGACGTTGGTCTTCCAGCATGAGCGACAACCACGCCCCGGGCGCCCGTGACGCTATCCAATCGACCTTCGACGCCTTAGCGGACACCGATTACGACGCTCTCTTGGAGTCCTTAGAATATCGCGTTTACGAAGACGGCCAGATGATCGCCAAACAGGGAGACGCGGGCGAGGAAGCCTACCTCATAATGGGCGGCGAGGTCGAAGTCCATAAGGAGACCGATGGAATCAGAGTTCTCCTAGGCGTGCCCAAGGCGGGCGAAATCGTCGGTGAAATGGCCATCTTGGAAAAAGAGCCTCGGGTGGCCGACATGCACGCCAAAGGCCGAGTCTCGGTGCTGGTCTTCGACCGCTCCCGTTTTCTCACGCTTCTGGCCGGTCGTCCCGAACTGGGTATGACCTTGATTAAAGTGTTCTCCGTGCGGATGCGCTCGACCATCGATCAGTATATGGGCGACCTGCTGGAAAAAGTCCAAGAACTCGAAGCCGCCAACCGCGCGCTCTCTGACCTCAACGCAACCTTAGCTGAAAAGGTCGAAGAACGAGGCCGAAAATTGGCGGAAGCGGAAGCCTTCTTAGCTCAGTTGTCCGCAGCGGACTGAAGGTTCCTCCGGCGACGTTTTCAGGCCGTCTCGAACCCCAGCACACGGTCGACGTACTCGTTGCGGAACACCCCTTTAGGATCGTGGGCTTGGCAGACGTTTTTGAAGGTTTCTAGGTCCGGATAGAGCGGGGCTAAGGAATGATGATCGAGCGGGCAGTGTTTTCCCCAATGGATTCGAGCCCCGAACCTGACGTTTAAAGCGTTGGCAAGCCATTCGCAGTATCCGTTGTAGCTATCCAAATTCCGCGAATAGCTGAAAAGGCTCAAGGAATACCAAGTCTGGTCGCCCGACGCCATGGAGATCAAGGTGTCCTCGGGAAGAATCCGACGAACAACAATCGGATAGTGATGAAGATAGCTCCCTCTCAATGCCAGAAGACCGTCGAGTAGGTCCTGCTTGGAAAGATCCTCACGGAACTCGGAAGGGGTCGCGCCGAGATCGCCGGCCACAGCTAGCAACGACTCCTTCACCACGGTGACGGCTTGCTCGAGGTGTTGGGCCGGGACGAAGACCTCCATCTCCACATGCCGAAAAAGATGATGCTCGAGAGTCAACTGCGCTTCGCTCTCATCCACCACGGGCCGATCCAAGACAAGAAGCTTGGGCAAAATCTTAAAAAATCGTTGGTGCGCAGTAAAGCTCAGCGACTTTAATCCGGTCACCAAACAATGGAGCAAGATGTCTGAACCGAAAAACTTGTGGAGTCGATAGAGACCCGCTTTAGCACGCTGGAGCCAACTCAGCGGTCGCCATTCCGTGGGTGTCCGTCTCCACAGGATAAAATCGTTAGCGTACGGCAGCATAATAAAGAAGGACAGAGAGTGGTCTTGGGCATCGCTCAACAGGTCGCTCAAAGTCGTGTAGCGGTGCAATGACTCTTCTACCAAATATCGTGGTCGACAGGGTATCTGTACATCCACCAATATGCCCGTACATCCCAGGCCGCATCGAACGGCGAGCAATTCGTCGCCATCGCTTACCGTGACGACCTCGGGGTCACCGGTTTCGGGATGAAATCGAGCCACCCGAGCCGACGCAACGAAATGGCTGAGTCCCTGAGAGCCGGAACCGTGAGTCCCAGTGGAGATCGCTCCCGCTATGGTTTGTCTCTTGATGGCCCCCAGAGTGGGCAGCGTCCATTCCGAAGAGCTGTGGAGTTGGTTCAACAAGTCTTGGATCACGCACCCTCCGCCCACGGTCACATGGACTACCTCGTCGTCCTCATAGATCTCCACCGAGGAAAAACCACCCATATCGATGGTCACGCCTTCGGTCGCCGCGATCGGGCTCCAGGAATGCTTGGACGCGACCACTCGTAGCTTCTCCCCGCGGTGTCGGCCCATTATCTCGAGCAGTTCCGCTTCCGTAGTGGGCCGATATGAATGACTGGGTGTCCAGCGAATGTTATGCCCAAAATTGACGATCTCAGTTGTCATGGAAACCCCCTAAAGACGAATCGTTCCTCCGAAACAGAGGTATGCCTCCGTGCACCCAACTTTTGAGAATTAGTCGAATGGACTCCGACGCTCGAAGCCACACCCGAGACGCGCTTGGTTGCGGAAGGGTGCCGGCTTCCGAGGTCATCTCAACCATTTCCGCAAGCGAGAACGCTCGTCTTCGGTGAGTTGTGACGTCAGTCGCTGCTCAAAACCCCTCAGTCGTTCCAAGGTAGCTGGGTCTGGAGCGTAAGCTGGAAGATGCCCACCGAGGAGTGAGCGAAGACGCTCGACAGCCATGTCGCGAATCGCCGCTGCCGGATGAAACAGTCCCGCGATCGCCAACTCCAGTCGCTCCCAAGAGCCGCTCAGCTTGAACAGCAGACCAAAAGCATTGAGCGTGACATGCTCTGTTTGGCTCGCAACATAGACCCTCTCCACTTCTAATTTGGCAACCGGCATACCCGAAAGGCAGCGGGCGCCGACTCTGGAGAGGCGAGGAATCTCAGAAGCCAGCGCCTCTAGAAAATGACGCTCGTCGGCTTTCATGAGGGCCAGGGCCTTGAGGGCCATTTCCTGAAACTTCAGATTGTCACTCGTGAGCAGGGTCATGACCGGATCCTGGTTCTTGTATCCGATCTCAGCCAAGCCGAGAACGGCCTGAGGAAGAATTTGCAAATGTTCCAAATACAGCGACTCTCGATCCAGGTCTCGATGATAAAACTGTGCCAGGTCGCGCACCGAGCGGTTCGGGTCTAGCAGAGTGTCAGGTTTTGATTCCCCCACGATCTCGAACCAAAGCCGCAAAGCCTGTTGACGCACGCTCGGCGCATTGTTGGCCAAAGCTGTATTAAGAAACGCCTTCAGCTCCTCGCCTTGAAGGTTCGTTGGGGCCACTTCCAGACCCCAACGTCGAACCATCACATCGGCATTCTCGAGCGCGCGGAGAAGGAGAGGTCTGGTGGGCACGTGCCCGCCCAGCGCCAACCGAAAACAGTTGCGGCGAACGGCCTGATCTTCGCTTTCGAGTCCACGAAGGACCGCCGTTTGCGCCGCGGGGTCAAGCAGAGAGGTTTCCATTCGAGCAATCAGCTCTGAGTGCGACGAACGCCCACAGCGCCTTAGGCGATAGAGAGCGGGAAGTGCCTCGACCCATTCCTCGGGATATCTCGAAAGGAGATGAGTTAAAGTCCGCCGGGCCGCTTCACGCACCTGGGGTACCCAGTCGTTGACGCGAATCAGAAGATAGCGAATCCCGCCTTTGCCGAGAAGACGACAAGCCGCCTCACGGACTCGACCGTTGGGGTGGAAAGATGCCAAGCCTATCACCTCGGTCTCATCAGACGAAGTCGGAGGCCGCAGACTACCTGGGTCGGTCGATCGGTAAGGTTGCCAGGAAACACCGACAGTTGAATAGCGTGGACCGAGTCGATTTTCTAGATTGGCGAGGTCGCGAGTTTCGATTCCCCGCATCAGGTCTGCGATCGTCTCCACCGTGGCCCCCGCTACACGTTCGTTGGCAGAAAAGACGCCCGGCAGGAGCCAAGCCGCGACATCGGGATCCCCACTTTCTCTCAAAGCCGCCAAGATCTGAACTTGTCGCTCCGTACGCTCGGCGGTGCCAGCGCGGGGGGTAGCGTCAGCGCGAAGGTCCGGGGAGGCGTCCTTGATCACCCCTAGACGAGTGAATAAATTCCGAACGAAGCGCGGCACCCTAATGACGGCATGAACAAACGCAAGTTTGTTGGGCAACGGGGCGAAGCCCAATTCATAGAGTTGACTCAGTTGCGCTATCTGCTCATCATGCATACCGAAGACCTACACCACATTCTGACGAGGATCGGCTCCCCTTAAGGCGAGAGAACCGGTAAAGCGACGTAGCCCCGCTGGTCCCGACGGTGCGACGTCTTCGTCGGCAAGGAACCCGCCGGCACCTCAGGTTCAATGGCTTCGCGAACGTTTTGCTTGAGCCCCCGACTCATCTGCCGAGTCTGGCTGAACACGACCTTGTAAACTTCGCAGTAAGGGTCTTTGGCATAGATGGTCTCTTTGGCGGTGAAGGTCCGCACCGGGCATCCGCCGTGACACATGGAAAGCCACTCGCAGGTGCGACACTCCTCGTTTTCCATCAGATACTGGGGGCGTTCTTTGAAACGATCCCGGGCGACACTGGATTCCAGCATGGAACTGAGGCTTTGGTTCTGAAAAATGTTTCCGAAGCTGTGCTCGGGATAGCTGGTGACCCAACAGTCGCAAAGAGCCGTCTGACCTCGGGCGTCAATGGCGATGAACTCATTGGCGCAATTGGGCTGCCAGATACAAGGCAGTTGGGCCGGCAGGCCGGCAAACTGTTCCGCTAACTCCGAGAAGGGACCGACCTTGACTCCGGCATCCTTCCCTTTGTCCATCCAGACCTGGAGTAAGCCTTCCATGAAACGAGCTAGAGGCTCGCTATCGAGCGTCCCGGCGCCCTCATTGGGACCACCCGGAAACGGCATGTTGACCTGAAAGTCGGTGATTCCGGCAGTCTCGGTGAAAAAGTTATAGAAGTCCTGGGGCCCAGCGGCCAACGAGTCGGGATGCAGAACGGCGATCATACCTACGGATATTCCCGCGGCCTTCACCTCCTCAACCGCCCGCAGCCACACCTCGGTGTACTTCTCGGTGCTGCCGCTCTTGAGCCGGCGATGGGAGTTCGGATAATCCATCGAGGTTCCCAAAGAGCCTCCGAACATCTCGTGAACGACGTTGTTCCAGCCCTCATTCCATCCGATCAGGTTGGTTTGCAGAAAATGACGAAACGTGACACCCGCCCTCTGGGCGACTCCGGCCATCACCTCGCCAGCCTGTTCAAACCAAGTGGGCCCTAGGATCATAACCTCGCCACCCTGCCAGTAAAGATTGGCCTCCGTGCTATGAAACGATGCCATGTGGTCGATCAGTTGATCCGCCAGCGTGGCCACCTGCTCAAGCGTCAGTTGAATTTTTGACTTCTCTTCAAAGCAATAGTCACAAGAGACGTTACAATCGTTGGTGGGAAGCAGTATGACGCTTAGAATTCTACCCATCATGGAAAAGTTCCACAGCTTCGTCGAGATCGGCACGAAGCTCGTCGGCAGCCTGCTCCACCTTGCCGAACAGCGCGCGAACGTCGGCGCAATCATAATCGGGGTTCGGCCACTTGAACCATCCCACGCACCAAGGTAAGAGTGAGCACCCAGCACACTCTGCCCCTTCCTGCACAAGCCGGTCTCGACGAACCTCAACGGAGTCGGGAGATTCTAATCCGGGATGAGGAGGCTCTCGGCGATAGTCCACCGGGTTATGTTCCACCGCGTCCCACAGCGTCGCTCCATCGCCATGCAGCAGAGTCGCCAATGCGGAGTGAAAAGGCTCGATCGCTCGAGTGGCTCGGCCGTCGCGGAGATATCGTTCCAATACGACGCTCATTTCGGCGACTTGCTCTGATACGGGCTGGACCGGCACGATGCGAATGGGAAAATGCAGTCCCATGCCGATGATTGCGGCGTCCGCCACTCCGGGGGCACTGGGGATCGAAAGACGGGGTAGGTCGGGATCTCGACGTCCCGCAAGCCCGTAGAGGAGGCTGGCCTGGGCCTTGGGATCATCGAGAAGGACATCCACGGAATACTGGTCGAGTTCGGTGCGATGAGCCAGTTCCAGAGGCACTTCGATCCAGGCAACACGTTCGCTGGGCAGGTCCTTCAGACAAGCTAAGTCAGCCTCGGATCGCATTCGAATGACCACTCCTTCGGCGCTTGACCGTGAGGCTAGAGACGCGTCCACAGAAACCAACACCGGCCGTTCAAATGGCTTTGCCTGCTCACTCATTGTCAAGGTCTCGTAGGTTTCTTCGGTGGGAATGCATGGTCATCTTGAAAATTCTTTGGTCTTGACTCCTATACTCCTCCCGTGGGTGTGGCCGGCGCGGCGGCGAGGAGATTAAGGTTCTTCTAAGAAGTGACCTCGTCGAGGAGAGGCGATCGGATCGACTCTTCAGTCAGACCACTAGGGGTGTTCCGCACATGCAAGGTCAACGAGTGATGGTGACAGGTGGAGCCGGTTTCATCGGATCGGAATTGGTGCGGCAACTCGCGGCCCTAGGTGCCGAAGTCCTTGTCGTGGACAATCTGACCAACGGAAGTGCGGAAAATCTTCGCGATGTCGAGTGTCGCTTAGAAGTCCGCGATATTCGCTCTGAAGGTCTCAAAGCGCTCGTCCAAGATGTGGATATCATCTATCATCTCGCCTGCCTCGGAGTTAGACATTCCATCCACTCCCCTTTGGAGAACCACCAAGTGAACGCGGAGGCTACCCTCCAACTTCTCATCGCCGCCAAAGATGGCGCGGTGGGTCGGTTCGTCTATGTCTCCAGCAGCGAGGTCTACGGGACCGCTCAGTACGGTCCTATGACCGAGAACCACCCCACCTTCCCCTTAACTGTGTATGGGGCGTCCAAGCTGGCCGGCGAGTGCTACAGCCGTGCCTTTTGGGAAACTTACGGCTATCCCACGGTGATGGTTCGTCCCTTCAACTCCTACGGTCCAAGGTCTCACCACGAGGGAGATTCCGGTGAGGTCATTCCGAAATTTCTTCTGCGGCTTCAGGTGGGCAAAGAGTTGATCATCTTCGGGGACGGAAAGCAGACGCGAGATTTTACTCACGTCAGCGACACCGCCCGAGGGATTCTGTTGGCCGGTCAGTGCGACCAAGCGGTCGGGCAAACGATGAATATAGGCTCAGGACACGAAGTTTCGATCAACGAACTCGCCGACCTCGCCAAGGACGTCACCGGAAAACCGGAGGCGAAAGTCAGCCATGTGGACTCTCGACCCGGAGATGTCTTGCGACTCTACGCCGACTCCAGCAAGGCGTACGAGATGCTCGGATTTCGAGCGCGAATGAGTTTTAAGCAGGGCTTGACTGAACTCTTGGCCTGGTACGCTTCGCAAGAGCGAACACCCGAGCAGATGCTGGCCGATGAAGTCGAGAAAAACTGGGAACTCAGTAAGCATTGAGCGATCAGATCCCTATAGCACGGCCCACCTTAGGCCCTGAAGAAGCCGCCGCCGCGGAAGAGACGATCCTAAGTGGTTGGGTCACTCAGGGTCCGAAAGTTGCCCAGTTTGAAAAAGACTTCGCGAACTATGTCGGCTCTCGATTTGCCGTCGCCGTCTCCAACTGTACGGTCGCTCTCCATCTGGCGCTTAAGGCGGTGGGGGTCCAGTCGGGCGATCAGGTCATCGCGCCCTCTCATTCCTTCATCGCCAGCGCCAACAGCATTCTTTATTGCGGAGCCACTCCTGTCTTTGTCGATATCGAAGAAAACGGTTTCAATATGGACCCCGCGAAGGTGAAAGAGGCTATCTCCAGCGCCACCAAAGCGATTCTCGTGGTTCATCAAGTGGGGATGCCGGCCGCTATGGAGGCCATTTTGGAGATCGCCAACGAGGCCGGACTCCCTGTCGTGGAAGATGCCGCCTGCGCCATCGGCAGTGCGATCCAGATGGGCCACGGCTGGGAAAAAATCGGTAGACCTCACGGCGACGTGGCCTGCTTTTCGTTTCATCCCAGAAAAGTGATAACGACAGGCGATGGAGGGATGCTGACGACCAACAGTCCAGAGTGGGATGCTAAATTTCGACTCTGGCGCCAGCACGGGATGAACATTTCCGACGTCGTACGGCACGGGTCCCAACGCGTGGTGTTCGAAGAGTACTCCGAAGTTGGCTACAACTATCGAATGACTGACATTCAGGCCGCCATCGGCAGTGTTCAACTTGGCCGTCTCGACAGTCTGATCGAAGAGCGCAGGAAACTCGCCCATCGGTATCAAGAACTTTTAGCCGATGTCAGTCAGCTTTCTAGACCGGTCGAGCCCACCTGGGCCCGCTCGAACTGGCAAACGTATATGGTGACGTTACTCTCGTCCGAAACGCCTCAATATGACGTGATGCAACAGCTTCTAGAGCAAGGAATTTCCACCCGCAGAGGCATCATGTGTGCGCATCGTGAGCCGGCCTACGAGGAGGCGAATTGGATGTGCTCCTCGGTCGGCGGTTGCACCTGCGAGCCGAGAAGTTGTCGACGACTCAGCCGCAGCGAGCAGGCTCAGGATCTCAGTATCGCGCTTCCGCTGTTCCCCGGCATGTCGGAGGCCCAACAGGACAGAGTGGTCAGTGCGCTCAAGATCGCTCTGCAGATCTCGATGGACGAAGGTGAGATGAACCGTGCAAGTACCCCTCGTTAATCTGCAGGCGCAATTCGCGAAACTGCAGCCCGAAATCTTCCAAAAGCTTAGCGACATCTTCGCTCATACCGAGTTTATCATGGGGCGTCACGTCGAGGAATTCGAGCGGAGCTTCGCGGATTTTTGCAAGGCCTCAAACGCCATCGGTGTAGCCAACGGCACCGACGCGTTGATGCTCGTTTATCGAGCCCTGGGCTTAGAGCGAGGCGACGAGGTCATCGTGCCCGCACACACCTTCATCGCTACCGTCAGTCCCCTAGTCCAACTTGGAATCCGACCGGTCTTCGTGGACATCGATCCTAAGACGTACCTGCTCGATTTTGATCGCGTGCGCGAGGCGCTGACCTCTAAAACCAAAGCGATCGTTGCCGTGCACCTCTACGGTCAGGCCGCGCCGTTGGACCGACTCAAATCGTTGGCCGACACACACGGCTTACTGCTCATCGAGGATTGCGCCCAAGCCCATGGAGCGACCTGGCAGGGAAAACCTGTAGGGACCTGGGGCGAGGTAGGCTGTTTCAGCTTCTACCCCGGCAAAAATCTCGGTGCCGCCGGAGATGCTGGAGCCATCATCACCGACGACAAAGAGTTGGCGCGACGACTCCGGCTCATGCTCAATCACGGAAGTGAGACAAAATACGTTCACACTGAACTCGGCCTCAACTCCCGACTCGACGCGCTCCAGGCCGGAATCTTGAGCATAAAGCTCCGCTTTCTCGAGGAGTGGACCCAACAACGACGAGAGAACGCCAAGTATTATCAGCAGATTCTCCAAGGCATTCCGGGCCTCGTTCTCCCTCTCGAAGACCCCGCCGCGAAACACGTGTACCACCTTTACGTTGTCCAAGTTCCAGAGCACCGAGACACCGTTGTCGCGCACCTGCATTCTGCCGGAGTAGGGGCCGGGATTCACTATCCCATTCCGCTCCATCTGCAACCAGTTTTCCAAGAACTCGGATACACGGCCGGCGCTCTCCCTCACACCGAAGCGGCGGCCCAGCGGATCCTCAGTTTGCCTCTTTGTCCCGAGTTGACCAAAAGCCAGATGGACTATGTCGCGGAAACCTTGAAAAAGGCCGTCCTAGCCAGTGGGAAGGGAGCCTAAGAATGCCCATCGCGGATTCTGTCAAGCTGGGTAAGGATGTGAGAATCCACCACCCAGACCTTGTCAACCTGTACCGCTGCGAGATCGGCGACGAAACGATGATCGGTACGTTCGTGGAGGTACAAGGCGGAGTCAAAATCGGAGCCCGTTGTAAGGTTTCGTCCCACAGCTTTTTGTGTGAGGGAGTCACCCTGGAAGACGAAGTCTTCGTGGGACACGGCGTGATGTTCACCAATGACCGTTTTCCTCGCAGCACGAATCTTGACGGATCAGTGAAGGGCGCCGACGACTGGACCATGGTTCCCACACTGGTAAAGAAGAGGGCGGCCATCGGCAGCAACGCGACGATCCTCGCGGGCGTGACCTTAGGGGAGAATTCGCTCATCGGCGCGGGAGCGTTGGTGTCGAAGAATGTCCCTGATTACGCCATTGTGGCCGGCGTTCCGGCCCAAGTCGTCGGGGATGTACGAGAGAAAGAGAGTTGGAGTTGAGCAACATCATCAATATCGGCGTGGTGGGCTACGGCTACTGGGGACCAAATTTGGTTCGAAACTTTATGCGGGCCGCGAATTCGAAAGTCACAATGGTTTGTGACCCGGAAGAGAAACAGCGACATCGCGCTGTCGAAAGCTACCCTGGGTTGAAAACTACGGGACGCTCCGAGGAACTGTTCTCCGCGACCGACGTTGATGCCGTCGCCATCGCCACGCCCGTGGCGAGCCACTTTCCCTTGGCCAAAGCCGCGCTCCAAGCCGGCAAACACGTTTTCGTGGAAAAGCCTATGGCGGCGAACGTGGCCCAATGTGAGGAACTCATCGAACTCGCCGATTCCAAAAACCTTATCCTCCACGTCGATCACACCTTCGTCTACACGAGCGCCGTCACGAAGATCAAGGAAGAGATCGATTCCGGGGCCATTGGTGACCTGCTGTATTACGACTCCACTCGGGTCAATCTTGGGCTCTTCCAACACGATGTGAATGTCCTGTGGGACCTCGCCGTCCACGATCTGAGCATTCTCGGCGCTATCTCCGATAAGGAGCCGCGCGCGGTGAGCGCGACAGGCATCAGTCACGTTCCAGGGCAGCCCGAGAACACTGCCTTTCTCACGGTCTTCTACGACGCTCCTTTGATCGCTCACATCAACGTGAACTGGTTAGCCCCCGTCAAACTCCGTCGAACCCTCATTGGCGGTAGTAAAAAAATGATTGTTTTCGACGACCTCTCGCCTTCGGAATCCGTCAAGATCTACGACAAAGGCGTCGAGACCACCGAGTCGGAGGAAGACATTTACCTACTGAAGGTGAGCTACCGCACCGGGGATATGCACTCTCCAAAGGTCGAATTGACAGAGGCTCTCTTGACCGAGGCGAATCACTTTATCCATTGTATCAAGAAGGGGTCCCCCTCCATGACCGACGGCAGAGCCGGTTTGAAAGTTGTGAAAATCTTAGAAGCCTCAGAGCGTTCTCTGCAGTTGCGAGGAGGACTCATTGAGCTCTGAAACCCCGTTCCCGGATTCCGGCAATCGACGAGTAGCGGCCGTGCATGGGAAACTGCCTATAACACCCGACCCCGAGTTCGAACAAGGTTTTGCCCGACAGTTGAGAGACGAGCAGAGCCCAGCCGAGCTTCTAGCGACCTACGCTAGATTTCAGACCGGCCAAACCCCATTGGACATTCGAATGCGCCGGATCTTATTGCGTGCCATGGCGAAGAATTTCGGCGAGGGGGTGCGTGTGGAGCCTTTGGTAGGCTTTTCGCACCCCGAAACTTTTGTCATCGGGAGCGGGGTCTTCCTGGGAACGTCCACCTTTATCCAGGGCCGATTCGACGGATCGTTCTCCATCGGTGCGAGATGCTGGATCGGGCCCCAGTCGTACTTCGACGCGAGAGACCTGATCATCGAAGAAGACGTGGGGTGGGGCCCAGGGGCTAAGGTTTTGGGTTCGACCCACACGGCCTTTCCCAGAGACATTCCCATTATCGCGACCGATCTTGTCATCAAACCGGTTCGCATCAAAGCCGGCGCAGACATTGGAACAGGAGCCATCATTCTTCCCGGAGTCACCGTCGGACGTGGAGCTATCGTGGGTGCGGGCGCCGTTGTCATCAAAGACGTCCCCGACTACGCGGTGGTCGCGGGAGTTCCAGCGCGTTTCGTGAAGAGCCGAAAGGACGATGGAGAGATGAATGTCCACACCCCCGAATAAACCGACTCTTGAAAATCCCCGAATCGTTTCCGGTTTTACTGTGTCAGTTATCACCCCGGTCTTCAACGAAGCAGAGAATCTACCCGTCCTTTTAAGCCGCCTGAAGGCCGTCTTTCAAGACCTCGAAGTCGACTGGGAATGGGTCTTGGTTGACGACCGCTCAACGGACCGAAGCTTCGATGTTATACGGGAACTGGCCCAGAAAGAAACGCCCGAAAGGATTCGAGGGTTTCGCTTAGCCCGCAACAGCGGTTCGCACACCGCTCTGATGTGTGGATTCGACCAAGCCAAAGGTCGCTGTGCGGTCGTCTTGGCTGGAGACTGTCAGGACCCTCCGGAAACCATCCCCGCGCTCCTCGAAGAGTGGAGAGAAGGCTGCAGCGTCGTCTGGGCGGTGCGACGAGAACGCAGGGGCGAAGGCACTTCCACGCTCGCTTTCTCACGCTTGTACTACTGGTTAATGAGAAGCTTTGTCGGAATCAGGAATATGCCGGACAGTGGAGCGGACTTCTTCCTTTTGGACCGATGCGCTGTCAACGCGGTGACGCGATATCAAGAGCAAAACGTAAGCGTCCTAGCATTGCTCAGCTGGATCGGATTCTCCCACGGCTCCATTGAATACGATAAAGAAGCCCGCTTACACGGCACGACGGGATGGACGCTCGAAAAGAAACTGAAACTCGTGGCCGACAGCGTGACCTCTTTTACCTACGCGCCGGTGAGGCTCATGTCTTACCTCGGAGTCCTGGTTGGCTGCGCGGGCTTTGTCTATTCCATCGTGGTGATTTACAGCGCCTTCACATCTGGGGCCGCCCCGGAAGGCTGGTCCTCCTTGATGGTGGTCATCCTTTTTATGGGCGCGGCCCAGATGCTGATGATGGGCGTCCTCGGAGAATATCTGTGGCGGGCACTAGACGAATCTCGACGTCGCCCCCGCTACATCGTGGAACAAGAGGTCGAGAAGTCCTTAGGAACTAGTTCGATCAGCGCCGATTGAGCCAACCGCCACCGCCACGGTTGTTGAGCCAACCGCCGCCGCCGCGATTATTGAGCCATCCGCCGCCGCCGCCACGGTTATTCAACCAACCACCGCCACCGCCTCGTCTATTGAGCCAACCGCCTCCAAAGGTAGGTTCGGCCTCACTAGAAGTCGCTCCCTGAGTCAAGGCCAGGGCCACCACCGCAGCGGACCATCCTTTGGCTCCCTGCAGGAAATTGCGTCGAGTTATTTTTTCTTGGTCTTCGCTCATGACGGTCTCCTAGGCTTTCGTTGAGGCGGTCGGGTTGGAAAAATGCATGGCCCGAATGAGCCATTTGTCGTCGTGCTTTTCGCAAGTGAGCGACAGGTTGAGGCCAAATTCCGAAGATTTTTTACCCTTGGTGAGGGTCACCTTGGAAGTGGTCATCAACCAAGCCCCGGCCGGTCCCACATTTCCGTCGTACCAAAGATGCTCAAAGTTTTGCTTCCCTTTGTCGAAATCGGCGAAAAAGTGCTTGTAGGCTTCCGTGAGCTCATCGTGCCCCACCCACAGTTCTCCGGGAGAGGTTCCCATCAACACGCATTCCGGCGAAAGGGTCGCCAAAAGACCTTTCATGTCGTGGTCGGTGAAGGCTTGATCGTGAGCTTTTAAGAGAGCTCTCAAGACCTCCACGGAGGGGTCAGGTTGCGTGTCTTTGGTTTTCGCCATAGCGGGAACAGCTAGGACGGCCGCGCCTACGGCAGCAGCCAACACAGCATTGCGCCGAGTAAGGTTTGTCATATAGGGACTCCTAGATTGAAGAATTCATCTTAAGGTTCGCGTTTCGGGAGGATGAAAGATTGTCCTTCGCGCAACCGCCAGAATGAAACTCCACAAAGCGATCTCCAGAACAGCCGCGCTCGCGCTGCTGATGGCAGCGGCCGGTTTCGCCCACTTTTACAGTCAGAACACCACCAAGCCTCACCTGGGCGTGGTCGATGGGCAACTCAAACCCCTGGGCTCCAAACCGAATGCCGTTTCGAGCCAAAGCGAAGTCTCCGCGAGATATGTACCCCCACTGCCCTTCAAGGATTCTCCTGAAGCGACGATGGCGGCTCTAAGATCCGCCGTCGCGCTGTATGGAGGCGGTCATATTGTGGAGGAAACCGACAGCTATCTTTACGTGATCTTCACCACGCCCTGGTTAAAGTTTCACGACGATGTGGAGTTTTGGCTGGACAACGACGGCGAAGAGGTGCAGTTCCGCTCAGCCAGTCGAGCGGGCTACTCGGACATGGGATTGAACCGACGCCGCTACGAAACACTGTCGGAGTTTTATAGAGCTCAGCAATAGCGACGAGTTTACCCGAGCCTTAGAGCGCAACGTTGCTTCGCGAACAATCGTCATCGTGGGAAGAGTTTCGCATCGCCGAAAACGGTTAACAGGACGGGCAAAAAAAAAGTTCACTCTCCGGGGAGAGTGAACTTTTTACGTTCAGCGAGCTGAAAGTTTGATTTCTACAGGTGAGCGCCCGCGTAGTGGGTCATCATGGAGCGCCAGGTGGGCCAGTCGTGAGGCATATCGTGGCCCCAGACATCGAGACGATGCGGGATGCCTTTGCTATCCAGGGTGTGGCTGAGGCCCACGGTGGCCTGGGGTTTTTCGTAGCTTCCGGAACCGGTCAACAGGTAGATGTGACGTTTCTGCTGCAACATCGGCAAGTAGTGGTCGTCCCACAGATTGGGCAGATATTCAGCCGGATTGTTGAAGTAGATATTCTCGTCGTGATATCCGTAGCTTTCATAGTAGTCACGAATATCGTACCCGCCGCTCATAGCGATGGTTCCGTCGAACAGGTCGGGACGGCGGAAAAGTTGATTCGCGGCGTGGAAAGCTCCCAAGGAAGCACCGACGGTGATGATGTGACGGTCGCCGCCGGTTTTGTGCCAGATGTAAGGAACGACTTCCTCGGAAATGTAGCGGTTGAAACCTTGCTGCAGAAGTCCCTTGACTTTAGGGTGACAATCTTTATTCAGCCATCCTTCGCGGTTGATTCCTCCAACCGAAAAAATGCGAATCTTGCCGGAGTTGATGAAAGGTTCAAGAACGTCCATCATCAAAAACCGCTCGTGCTCTAAGAAATCGGCAGCGGCCGTGGGAAAGAGCAACAGCGTACGACCTGCGTGGCCATAAGTTGCGATATTCATCGGCATATTTAGGTTGGGGCTCATCCAGCCTTCGATCATTTTGTACATGGAAACTCCTCAAAGAATTGCTTTGGATTTGATCGTGTCCCAATGGCTGCGAACACGAGCGAAAAGATTTCATGCATTCTTACCATATCCCCCAGTTCCAAACACACGAAGGCAAAAAAAAAGTCTTCGCGACCGTTCGCGACGACTTTTTCAGAGCTTGGAAGGTTGTGAGCGGGCTCCCGCCTATTTAGAGAGTAAAACCTTCCGCGGCGGCTTTCTTCCGAACGGTGTTGATGACCGCCGTGCCCAAGGTCGCGTCGGCCTCACCGTCTTCTTTTTGCTTCTCGGCGATGAAAGCTTGTCGCTTAGCGGAGAGTTCATTGATCTCTTTTTGGATCTGGCTGCGCTCTGAGGATTTCTTGGCAATATAGCCCTTGCGCTCATCAAGACTCATACCGCGCATCTCTTTGGGGAGTTCCTCTTCGCGTAACGCTCCGACGCCTCCCTCGGCTTTGGCCTTGTCCACCACATCCCAATCTTCATTGGTGTAGTTTCCGGAAGCCTTGGCCACAGAACGTTCGGCGGCGGCAGGAGCGCTCACCCCGGCCATATTCGAGTCTTGAGCGACTTGGCGAGTGGCCTTGGCCCGCCCCTGCTCTCCGTAAGCCACATAAGTACTGTTGAGCTCTCCACCCAGTTTTGCGATCTTGTCGTCATAGGGTGTTTTGGGAATGTTGACGACTCGGGTGTGGTCGATAATCTTGAGATCGGTCTGAGCCAGGTCCGCCGCGCTGCTCCAACTGGTCTGGTCGGCCGAATTCCCGGTCGAACAGTAGATGGGATGCACCAGCACACCTTTCTTGTTCGCCTCTTTGAGGACAGGTTCCACTTCCACAGGGCCTTGCGTGAAGGGCTCGTTACCGGCTACGAAGACCATCTTGAGGCTGCCGGGCCGCGTTTTCCACTTCAGGGAGTCGAGAGCCGAGCGGATCACCCACGCACAATACTCGTCTCCCCCGTTGGTTTGCAGTGCGAAGAGGATCTCCGAAAGTCCGTCGAGATCGTGAGTGAAAGGAGCCAGTTGGCGGATGTAGCCTTCATCCCGCTCCAAGGTGCTCTTCCCATATTCGTAAAGTGCCACTTCAATTTTAGGGATCTGACCTTTGTAGCGGGCCTGTCCTAGTTTGTTCACGATAGACCAGAGTTCCGTTTTCGCCTGGTCTATCAACGGGGACATGCTGCCTGAAGTGTCGAGCAAAAGAGCCACCTGAATGACTGGCTTTCCGTCGTCACCAATCACGGGCTTTACCGAGCTACCTTTCTCCGCCACGTCCGAGACATCAGGGACGTCCCATCCCGCTTTGGGATCCACCTTCTGTTGTTGCTGATGGCGTTGGTTCTGAGCCAAGATTCCCTCGGGACTGACCGGGACGGCAATCCCTGGTTTGCTAAATAGAGCGGCAGCGAGTAGCATGCCGCCAAGCACTGTGAAAGCTAAGTTTTTCTTCATCGATGTCTCCTTGCGATAACTTGACGATTCAAGGTTTTGGGGGCGAAATTTTTTTCATCTGCTTCGCCGACAGAGATTATAGGCGCAACCGTTCGAGGCTTTATTCCCGTTGCCATCAATTGGTTCAATTCCGAACTCGAAAAACTTCTAGAAAAGCCCGTAAAATGGACCTCCACGGGCCGCTAAACTTTCTATCTTCGCCACTAAGGCTGGGTCCTCCACTAATTTGGGGGCGTGATGGGGCTTGCTGCGAGCGTCGATCACCAAGGGTCCGCGGCAACCCCAGTGCTTCGCTTCGACAAAGCTCTCCAGCCCGTAGATATCGGTGGCCGGATCGCTCCGGGTGAAAGTAACCCAGAGAAAAGTCTCCCAAGCGTTCTCGAGATCCTGCGCCCGATCGGTCACGATCCAGAGGGGAAAACGACGAGCCGGATGAGCCTGAGAGAAGAGCGTTCCCAGGTCTTTTAACAACGGGTCCTCGCCTCGCGGCGTCTGCGCACTGAACTCCGGACCAGAGAGAGCCAGAATTCCCGGAGCGACCACCCGAAGGCTCGAAAAGACTCCTACTTCACTCTCATGGTTCGGTGACCACCAGGCCTGGTCTGGAAGTTCACGGAGAGGCTCCCCAACCGCGGCCATGACCACCTTGCTACCTTCTTGAAAACCGCTACCGGAGTAGTCCAAGGTGTCTACCGTGGTGTTGGTCTGGAAGTGGAGATCGCGACGAAAATCGATCCGCTCCAAGAGGTGCCGAAAAACTCCGCGACTGTCCCCGGGTAGCAGGCTCGGATCATCCTCTCCAGCCACGATAAGGAGATATTTCGCTAAGGAGAGTTGGCCCTGTCCCAAAATAGCGTGGGCCGCAGTCAAGATCTCTTGAGGTCGCTGACGCTTGCGATACGGCTCGTATCGTTCACTGGCCACGGCCAAAAGCAGAGGGTGAACACCAGCTTCATCCACTGCGTTCACTCCCTTCACCCCAGGCAGCACGGTGGGCAGTGCCGGCCCTGTCATCTCGTGGATCAAGTCGCCAAAAACTGTATCCTCTTGAGGCGGCCGACCCACCGTGGTGAAGGGCCAAATGGCGTCCTTGCGGGCCCAGACATTCGTCACCTGGAGGACTGGAAAGTGGTGCACCAATGAGTAGTAGCCGAGATGATCCCCGAAGGGACCCTCGGGCTTTGTTTCTTTGCCGTGCAGCGAGCCTTCGATGACAAAATCCGCCTCCGCGAGAAGAGGCAACGGTCCTCCGGAATTCGTCAGGCGGACACCTCTACCGCCCAATACTCCGGCGAAAAGCAACTCCGGCAATCCCTCCGGAAGCGGCATCACAGCCGAGAGCGCAAGTGCAGGCGGACCGCCCACAACGATCTGAACCGGAAGCGGCACTCCGGCTTGCAAAGCCTGCTGGTGATGTACGCCGATACCGCGATGGATCTGGTAATGCAGCCCCATCTCGTCCGACCCATAGTCGTTTCCGCTGATTTGGACCCGGTACATCCCGAGGTTCGATTGCATAAAACCGAGCCATCCTGCCGAGCCCGGTGCCTGGGTGTACACCGCGGGCAGCGTGATGAACGCTCCTCCATCTTGGGGCCAGCACACCACCTGGGGCAACTCCTGCGGACGGATCTTGGTCTGCAGCACCGGTGCGCTGCGGCGAGAAACCGGCACCGGAAGCGCGTGAAGGCCCCCAAACAGTAGCCGGCCCACTTTCTCGGGCAGGCGAATGGGGTTCTTGAAAAGAGCCTCTGGGCGAGACTTAAAATCGATCAAAGCCTCGACAGCCTTCAGACCGTGGCGCAAGACGTAACGAGCGCGCTCCTTCGTTCCGTAGAGATTAGCCAAAGTAGGATAGCGGCAGCCTTGAAGATTTGTGAAGAGAAGTGCGGGGCTCTTGGCCCGAAAGGCTCTGCGCTGGATCATACCGAGTTCGAGATGAGGGTCCACAGGTGCCTCAATAACCCGTAGGTCTCCACGACGATTTAGGTCTTCAACACAGTCTCTCAGCGAACGATAAGCCATTATCCGGACGTTCTTGTCGGACGGTTCCCCTCCCCCTTTGACCGAATTCTAGACTGATCCCTGAAGGATTTGAGAAGCCTTCTGATGCTCTGCGTCGCGACAAAACTTCCGGGAACGCCGGCGAAAGGAGGGCGAGGGCCGCCGATCATACAATGCCCGCCAATGTCCACACGCCCTAATGTGATCGCGCTTTTTAGCCCTGAACTCGAACCCGAGGAGATCGCCAACGGAGCACGTCTCCTGCAGCAGTCCTATTCCGACCACCAATTGTCGTTTTGGACCCATCAGTCTAGTGCTCCCGGCGACGACCCTCCGGAAGGAAGCTGGAATCGCTATCAGGAACTGCCCGGGCCGGACGACTGGTCGGGAAACCCAGTGAGTGAAGTCGTTTACTACGCTCGAGACCCGCGTTTTTTCACCGCGCCTCGGTTCATCGTGCCGGGCTCTCACGGACTGGAAACGATCTCCTATGAAGCGGCTCAAGAACTGGTGGGATTTTTCAGTCCTCACCTCGATCCGGGATTCATCGCTGACTTAGCCAAAGCGGATCTGCCTTTAAACCTCGTCGGTCTTAACGGAGCCACCCGGGTGGAACATCCTCGAGGTGCCGCCCCACCAGCGGTCCGCTCCATCGTCGTGAAAAGGGGCGTGGTCCTCATCTCCATTTCCACGCCGGCCATGTGGAAGAAGCCGGGATTTCTGGCCAAGATCTTCACGCTCTGCTCAGACCACGGAATTTCGGTGGACCAGGTCTCAGCGTCGGAGTCTGAGGTGACGCTCACCTTGGACGGGGACCGAGAAGCCCTGCCCACGGAACGGCTAGAGAATCTCGTCAGCGACTTAACCGGGTTGGGATCGGTCGTTCTCGAAGAACCGTGTGCTGCGGTCACTTTGGTCGGTCGACGCATTCGCTCGATCCTCACGCAACTCGGTCCTGTGTTAGCTCGGTTTGAAGAAGAGCGGGTCTTTCTGATCGCTCAGTCTGCGGGAGACCGCAATCTCACTTTCGTGGTGGAACAGGCCAAGTCCGACAAGCTCGTTCGGGATCTTCACAGCCTCCTCTTTCCGCGCCCTGAGAGTTCGGAGAACCCGTTGAGTCGGGAACCGCTGCAAGAACACGAGGTCTCGGAATGGTGGGTTCAAGAGCGTGAACCTCTTCTGCGCATGAGTCGGCACCAAAAGACCCCTTTCTTTCTCCTGCACGAGCCCACCATCGTTCGCCAGTTGAACATTCTCAAGTCGACTTCGGGCTGCGACCGCTTTCTGTTCGCCATCAAATCGAACAATCACCCAGACCTTTTACGCACTATCCGAAGCCATGGTGTGAGCTTCGAGTGCGTCTCCCCCGAAGAGATCGACCATCTCTTCTCTCTCTTTCCCGACCTGACCGGTCGAGAGATTCTCTACACCCCGAATTTCGCGTCGGCAAGCGATTTCCAGTGTGGATTTGACCGTGGAACATACGTGACACTGGACAACCACTCTCCTCTGGACGACCACCCCGAACTCTTCGCTCGGCGCTCTCTCGTGCTTCGCATCGATCCCGGCCAGGGAGAAGGACACCACAAACACGTTAAGACCGCGGGACGAGGCTCCAAATTTGGAATCGACCTGGAAATGCTGCCCCGAACGCGGGACCGTTTGGCGCAACTCGACTGTCGCGTGGTGGGCCTGCACTGTCACGCCGGTAGCGGCATCCGCTCCGTCAACCCGTGGCTCCGCAATGCCGAAGTCCTGGCCAATCTCCTCCCCATGTTTCCCGACACGGAGTTCATGGACCTCGGCGGCGGCTTCGGGGTTCCTGAGCGGCCGGGCGAATCGCCTCTCGACCTCACTCAACTCCAGGCGGGCTTAGACTCTATTCGGAAGAGACACCCGAAATTGGAAATCTGGCTGGAACCCGGGCGCTACATTGTCGCCCAAGCCGGCATCCTTCTCACCAGGGTGACCCAGGTCAAACAGAAAGGCGATCACACCTTTGTAGGGGTGGATGCCGGAATGAACAGTTTGATCCGTCCGGCACTTTATGGTGCCTATCATCCCTTAGTCAACCTGTCTCGCTACCACGAGCCGCGGACTCTACAGGCCGACGTTGTCGGTCCCATTTGCGAAACTGGTGACGTCTTGGGCACCCAGCGCCTCTTGCCGGAGAGTCGTCCGGGCGACCTGGTTCTAGTCGGCAATACCGGCGCCTACGGCCGGGTGATGAGCTCGAAATACAACATGCGCGAGCCCGCCGCCGAACTCTGGTGGACCGGTCCGCGCTGAGTGGGTCCGGGCCAATGGCAGAGAATCTTTCTCCTTGAGATTCGAGCTGGACAGGCCGCGAACCAGAAGTCTGTCACCAGTTCTTCGGCGTGCCCTGAGTTCTCAGGGCAGCGGACTCTCTTCGTCGAGATTCAAGCAACGTAACGTTCCATCACTTTCTAAATAGTTCCAACCGGTCTCGGGACAACGGAACTTACCATCCCCCGTGGCCTCTAGACGAAAGCCGTGGCGCCCCATCCAGGCGATTCGTTTGGCAGGCACACCCACCATCAGCGCATAGTCCGGGACATCCCCACGGACCACGGCGCCGGCGCCGATGAAACAGTAGCGACCCAAACTTCCGCCACACACAATCGTCGCGTTGGCTCCGATCGACGCCCCCCGCCGAACGCGAGTTGTACGATATTCGTCGCGGCGCACAATCTGGCTTCTCGGATTCATAACGTTGGTGAAAACACAGGAAGGCCCACAAAAGACGTCATCTTCTAAGATCACCCCTGTATAGAGAGACACGTTGTTCTGAACTTTACAGTTGTCGCCCAACACGACATCGGGAGAAACCACCACATTCTGACCTAGAATACAGTTTTTTCCAATTTTGGCGTTCTTCATCACGTGGGAGAAGTGCCAGATCTTGGTTCCCTCCCCGATCTCGCACGGTTGGTCCGCATAGGAACTTTCGTGTAAGAAATAGGATTCGCTCACTGTTTCTCCTCCCGGCGGTCATAGACTCCGCTCTTTCCGCCTTCTTTTTTCAAAAGTTGCGTGGGCCCGATCACCATCGATCGGTCCAGAGCTTTGAGCATGTCGTAGAGCACGAGACTGCCCGTGGAGGCCCCAGTGAGGGCTTCCATCTCCACTCCTGTTTTGCCTGAAGTGCCGACCATGACTTCGATTCGCACGCGATCAGGAGCGAAGAACGAGATGTCACAGCGAGCCGACTCTACCGGTAACGGATGGCATAAAGGGATCAAGACGCTGGTCGACTTGACGGCCATCAGGGCTCCGAGTCGCACGGTGGCCAGGACATCCCCCTTCGGAGTGTTTCCAGTCCGCAGAGCAGCGAAGGCATCCGGCGACATCGTCACCCACGATTCCGCTGTCGCCTGTCTGGCAGTTTCGGCTTTATGGGATACGTCGACCATCCGAACATTTCCGCATTCGTCCACGTGAGTCAGTCGCATGGAGGCCTCATTCCCGCCGGCGTTGGTCACTCAGGGGTTTCCCAAACCAGCTCCCCAGCGTCCTTGAAGTCATAGTCATGGAACCGCTCAGTAGCCGCCTCACGGAACTTCGAGGACCGAATCACGGCCAGCAAAGCACGCAAAGGATAGAGAGAGAGAAATCTTTTAGGAAAAACAAAATCCAGGCGCTCCCGGATGCACGGGATGAAGTCGAGTCC
>JBBKWP010000265.1:0-4808 GCA_037968995.1 Candidatus Xenobia bacterium | reverse complement strand
CCCAGGCCGGTCCCCTCCCCTATACCCACCACATATGATCGAGATCCTAGCAAGGCCGACGGTGCTTGACCACCTTGTCCGCCCTTGGTTTGAACTGGTAAGGAGTTCTTAACAGTTGTTTTTGCGGCGAACTCTCCGTCGGCGGCAGTTGTCAAGGAAAGCTTGACAACTGAGTGAGCCAGACGGTGCGGTGCCGAGGCAGCCCCCCCCCGAGACCTGAAGGCGTACGCCACGTCATCGCGGGAATCAGCCCGCCGATTCCGAAAGCGTGTCACGATGGCCGAATCTCCTTTCCTAAACCCCGATCCCGAGCGTGTCTTTTTCCAGTCGGAGCTTGCTATTGGACTGTGGGACGGCTTTCCTGTGAACCCCGGCCACGCCCTGATTGTGCCGCGCCGTCTGGTGCCCACCTGGTTTGAAGCTACGCGCGAAGAGCAGATCGCAATCCTCGACGGAATCGAGGCGGCCAAGCAAGCTATCGAAGAACTGCACACTCCCCAAGGCTACAACATCGGTATCAATGTGGGGGCGGCCGGGGGACAGACGATTTTTCACCTGCACGTCCACGTCATACCGCGTTATGAAGGTGACGTGAGCGACCCTCGAGGCGGTGTGCGTTATGTGATTCCGAGGAAGGCGAATTATCTTATCTACGCTCCTAAGGCGTCTCCCGACCGAGTTCAGGAGAGCTACCTGGCCCCGACTGGTCAGTTGATCGGGCAGAGACTGCTGGACCATCTATGGACGGACCTCGACGGTGCCGCTGAAATTCAGTTCGCGGTGGCTTTTCTACTGCGCAGCGGTTGGCGCCGCATCTCCGATCGCCTGTGGGACTTGTTGGTGCAGCGCCGAGGGCGCGCCACCATCCTGACTGGAGACTACCTGGATGTGACGGATCCGGACGCCTTGCAGAGTCTGCTCGATCTGTCCCAAGTGCCCGAAGTCGACGGCCGCCTGTGTCCGTTCGTGTTTGGCGCCACCCAGGCGCGAACCAGCTTTCATCCCAAGGCGTATCTCTTCCTCAGCAAACACGGCGCCTCCGCCACTTATGTCGGCAGCTCCAATCTGAGCGAGTCCGCCCTCACTAGCGGGGTGGAGTGGAACTACCGTCTGTCCCAAATCCCAGCCGACGTTCGAAGTTCGTTTGAGGGGCTTCTGCAGCATCCGGCCACCGTTCCCCTGACCCAGGAATGGCTGGACCAGTACCGGGCCCGTCGACGCGCTCCCGCTACCCCGAAACCTGTTGAAGTAGTCACCGAAGCTCCATCGCCTCCCCCGCAGCCTCACCCAGTGCAACAAGAAGCGCTAGAGGCTCTTGAAAAGACGCGCGCACGAGGGAACGGAGCCGGCTTGGTGGTGCTGGCCACTGGTTTGGGCAAGACCTGGCTTGCAGCCTTCGACAGCCTCCCCTTTGCTCGAGTGTTGTTTATCGCTCATCGCGAGGAGATCCTGAGCCAGGCACACCGTACCTTTCGCAGGATCCGGCCGCTGGCGAACCTCGGCTTTTTCACAGGCAAGGCCAAAGACCTCAAAAGCGAGGTGCTTTTCGCCTCGGTTCAGACTCTGCGTAACCATTACAAAGTCTTCTCCCCCAGCGCCTTCGACTACATTGTGGTCGACGAGTTTCATCACGCGGACGCCGTCAGCTATCGCAAGATTCTCGACCACTTCCTACCGCGTTTCTTGCTTGGCCTCACCGCTACGCCCGAACGCACCGACGGGGGCGACTTGCTGGGACTGTGTGGCCAAAACGTGGTGTTCCGTTGCGAGCTGGTTCAAGGCATCCGGCGAGAGCTGTTATGCCCGTTTCAGTACTACGGGGTGCCTGACGAGGTGGACTACAGCAACATACCTTGGCGCAGCCAAAAATTTGACCAGGAAGCATTGACCGCCGCAGTGGCCACCCTCGCGCGGGCCCAAAATATTCTAGAGCAGTTCGAAACCCGCGCGGGCTCGCGCACCATTGGCTTCTGCTGTTCTCGAGACCACGCCGACTTCATGGCCGACTACTTTAAGAGCCGAGGCCGAAAAGCTGCGGCCGTCCACTCGGGACCGCGTTCCTCACACCGACAAAACTCCCTTGAGAAACTGGCCTCGGGCGAGCTTGAAATCCTCTTCTCCGTGGATATGTTCAACGAAGGTCTGGACCTGCCCCAAGTAGATACCGTGATGATGCTACGGCCAACGGAAAGCCGCATTCTCTGGCTGCAACAGTTGGGGCGCGGGCTGCGTAAGGCCGAAGGCAAGGAGAGCCTCGTTGTGATCGACTACATCGGCAACCACCGCACATTTTTGACCAAGCTGCAGACGCTTTTCGTTGAGGTCGCCGCCTGCACAAGGGGCAGCGACGCCGAGATCAAGTGGGCACTGGACAAGCTGGGAGCCGGAGAGCTGAGCCTGCCGGCGGGATGTGAAATCACCTACGATTTGCGCACCGTCGAGATCCTCGAGAAGCTTCTGCGGACGGCCAAGAGCGAGGCGCTGGAGCTGTTTCTCAAAGACTTTCAGGTCCAACACGACCGACGCCCCACGGCCGCCGAGGCGTACCACGAGGGTTACAATCCACGCGCTGTTTCCAAGAGCTTCGGCTCTTGGTTCGGCTTTTTAGAGACGAAAGGTGCGCTGACGGACGAAGAGCGTAGGGAGCTGGGCGATAACGGTCAGTTCTTCACGCATCTGGAAACCACTCCCATGGTGAAGAGTTACAAGATGGTCCTTCTGCAGGCCATGCTCAGTCGCGTGAACCTACCAGGAGGCATCGGCATCGAAGAACTTGCCGAGGCTTTCGTGACCAAGGCTCGACGCTCCGCGCGGCTAACCCAGGACGTGAGCGAAAGCTTAGACGACCTCCCCGCCATCATCCGCCTACTGGAAAAAAATCCTATTGGGGCTTGGACCGGCGGCAAGGGCACCAAAGGCGTCGCCCATTTTCGTTACGGCGACCGCGTCTTCGAGAGCACCACACTGCGGAGCGAGCACCCCGACGTTCTCTCTGAGATCGTTCGTGAGTTGGTGGACTGGCGATTGGCCGAGTATCTGGATCGGGCAAACGATTTGGAGAAGGGTGGGTTCATGGTGAAGGTCAACCATAACAAGCAAGGTCCGTGTCTTCTCCCACTTCCGCGAAAGAAGCATCCGGACATCCCTTTGGGTGAGGTGCCCGTCCTTATCGAGGGCGATGAGTATCTCGTCCGCTTTGTCTCCATTGCAGTCAACGTGGCGCAAAAGCAAGGCGCAACGACAAATGACCTGGCCAAGATATTGACCCGCTGGTTTGGGGAGGACGCTGGTGCGAGCGGAACGAGGCATTTCGTAAAGTTTGAGATGAATCGTGCGGGAACTTGGGAGATGATGAAAAGTGAGTAGAAATTCTTTTGAAGAGCTCTTAACGCAGTACTCGCACCAGTTCAGTCACGGTCAGTTCACCTACGAACTGGGCGCAAACCTCAAGCAGGTGATCGCGGAAGCCGGTGTCCCCGACGAGGTGGGAGTCTACACTTTCTCCGTCGAGAGCATGGACAATGTTGTATACATTGGAAAAGCCGGCTCTTTACGAAGCGGCGGTTGGTCGAAACAGAAACTCAAAAACCGGCTCAGCAACAAGCAAGGCGGTGGACCCCGCCAAGCCTATCTCAACAAAATCCTCAAGCAGTCCGGAGATAGAAGCCTCATCGTTCGGTGGTGGGTGACTGCCAGCCCAACACAGACTCTGCTTCCGGTGAAAGCCGAAGCGGATTTGGCCCAGGCCTACTGGGAGACCTATGGTCGGTTGCCATTGTGGAATCGGGCTTTCTGAGGACGTGAGCTCTGCAGACCCACTGCACACCCGAAAACGAAAAACGACGCGGCGGAGGCTTGAGGTGCCGCCCCGCAGCGTTCCTCCCATCGTCCTTCCGCTCACTTATTACTACTTTAGCCGTGATGTCCTAGCACCGCACTTAGGCGCTGCCGGGTTCTACGGCGTCATTATGAGCCGCTACAAAAAGCTGGTCACCGGAGAGCGTCGTCTGGAACAATTCAACAGCCTCCTGCACCACTTAATAGAGGGATCCTCCTGATGCTACTGGGGTGAAACCAAAACCAAGAGTCGCAAGACACTGATCGGTCGGCGTGACGGTGGTTCACCATGACTCTTTATACGCTTACGGTGAGCCTTAGCACACGGAGCTGTGAACGACGGGCTTGTATCCAAAGGCGATGGCCCCAACGGTGGATTTGGGCGTGAGCACGGTGACCGTTGAAGTCTCTGGGATGGCGATGGGTTCGGCGTATCCGGCTGGGGTCCAGAGGTAGAGTTGTCGATGCCAGATCAGGTACGGCATCTTATCTACCTCTACAAAGACGCCGTCTGGTAGTTGGGCGAAGGCCTCCTGATAGGTGACTTTCGTTTTGTCCTTTTTGTAATGAGCGTCGGTTAAGCGCTCGCTATGGAGCTGTTCATCCATTTCTTTGGCGTTGACGGGTTGGCCGTCCGCGGGGATGCCCTGTGAGGTCATCCAGGCCTGGCGATAAGAGACGGCGTTGGCTCGCCGGCATTCAAAACACGGTCGATGTCCGGCCGACAACGCGCTTGCTTCGTCTAAAAAGAAAAGATGTGTGTAACTGCCGGGCGCCATAACCTGTGCCTTCCGGTCTTTGAATTCCAAAGCGCAGATGATCCAGCTTCGGTTGGTGTAGAGGTCTACGATCTCGCCCGTTTCGTTGTGCAATTCGCCACCGCGGTTCCCAGTGAAGAGACCTCTTTCAGGGCGGGTGACGATGTCGCCGTAAGGAGTGACACGATTCTGTTTAGCCATGGGTTTGGATTT
>JBBKWP010000264.1:0-6067 GCA_037968995.1 Candidatus Xenobia bacterium | reverse complement strand
GGCTTTCTGCTTAGCTAAGTTGGCGTTCAAGGTGGCCTTGGCTTTCTGGTAACCCTCTTCGAAAACGTGAAGCTCCTTTTCTGAGATCGCCTCGATTTTGTAAACCTCTCGTGCTCTTTCAACTTCGTGTCGAGCGTGTTCAAACTCTGTTCTAGAGACATCGACCGCCCCAGCCAAGTCTCGCTTCTCCGAAGCTAAGCGGGCATTCTCCACGAGCGACTGTGCATTCTGGTTTCTCAAGGTGGCGTTCTGACTTTTCAGTTGGGCCTCGGTCTGGATTTGGGCTGCCTGGACCTGAGCGAGCGCCGCTCGGACCTGAGCCTCTTCTCCTACGGTGGAAAATTCTTGCACGGCGACCAAGGTCTGGTCTAAAGCCACTTCCTGGCCGACTCTCGGTAAATTTCGGCCGGTGATCTTACCGGGCACGGGAGAGGACACGATGGCGTGGCTATTAGCTGCCGGCACCACACGGCCGGTGGAAGCGATCGGCTGAGCGAAGTCGTTTTGAACAGCTTCGGCAAGCGTCATATCGATGAGCCATTGCTGCTCCATGAGAAAAGCCACCGTCGGGCCTGCTTGCGCGGGCGGTGCCTCCACCGCGGGTGCGGGGTTCGGTGAGACCTCAAAACCTTTGAGGCTCATCGTCTCGTCGAGGATGTCGTTCTTTACTGTAAAATCGATACCGTAGGTTCCCGATTCTTTGATCTTGAGTTGAGCGACGTAGATTCCCGTGACTTTACCTACCTTGGCCTCAGTGGATTGAATCTCCATCCCGTTGGGTCCGCGAACGTGGAGAACGACCTTTCCATCTTTGACCGGCTTTCCGGTCTTGAGGTCGGTGAGGTGAATGAGAAATTGACTCGCCTCACCCGGCTTCAGAGCATCAAACTCGAAAAAGTTCTCTAAACGTTTGTTGAACTCGGTTCGGGCCAACGGTTCTTCTTCGGAATGGCCCGAGGCTGATGGTGATGGAGTGGATGCCAAGTGCTCGCCCTGAGGGCCGTGAGCGTGGGTTCCCCGGTTGCATCCGGTCACTATCAGTGAGCCGAAGAACCAGAGAGCCAGCAGAAGGGGTGTCTTTCTGAAATTTTGAGAAAAGATGGAGAATGTCATGGTTTCAAACTTTCCGTGGGTAAGGGTTTCCCGAGTAAAG
The DNA here is from genome assembly GCA_037968995.1 of Candidatus Xenobia bacterium. GTDB lineage: Bacteria > Vulcanimicrobiota > Xenobia > Xenobiales > JADMJV01 > JAEXNA01. Next base: position 4,914 of record JBBKWP010000264.1, on the reverse strand, counting down.
CCTCGAGTTCGGCAGCGGTCATAGATTCCGCGAAGGCGGACTGCAGCGCATCATCAGACGAGCGCAAATAGGCTTCGCGTGCCAGAAGCAGATCGATCTGGCTGCGAAAGCCCAGAGCGTAGGCTCGCTCGACAGTGTCTAGTGCCCGTCGAGAATTGGGGAGCACTTCATATTCCAACAAGCGTCGAGCTTCTCGCTGGGCGGTTAAGGTGTGGTAGAGGCCGCGCAGGTCCGCTTGAAGTTTGCGCTGCAAAACTTGGAATTCGTACTCCGATTGCTCCGCGCGCGCTTTCGCGGCCGCTATATTGCCCGCGTTGGTGTCATTGAGCGGAAGTGGAATCTGCAGTTGAAGTTGCAGCAGTGGGCCGGTGTCGTCCAAGCCGGAAACGACTCCTCTGGGGGAGAACGAGGAACCGGGGAAGACGTCTCTTTGAACAAAGACGCCGGCCTGCACCGTCAAGTCAGAGACCCCTCTGGACCTTTCGACCCCCACGAGGTCAAGTTTGGTTTGGGTTCGCGCTCTGGCAAGCTGAAGTTGCTGCACTTCTCCGGTTAGCTCGGTAATAGAGTCAAGCTCGGGCAGCAGATACGGCCACCCAAGATCCCCCGTGAAGCCGCCGGAAAGCGTCGATTCATCGACCAAAAGGTGCTCACTCAACTTGGCCACCGCCCGATCTCGAACTCCGACGGTTAAGACTTTCTGAGCCCGCCGTCGGTCGCTTTCGACTTCTAGAGCGGTGACTTCGAGGCCGGAGACGTCGCCCGCTTCCAGACGCGCCCGCGCGATCTCTAGATGCCGAAGGGTGGTTTGGAACATCTCTTCGGCGAGAGCCATTTGGGCATCCGCCAGCAAGACGCTCAAGAAACGTTCGCGAATTTCTTGGCGCAAGGCAAGTCGTCGCACTTCGAGTTCCCAGAACGCGACGCTCTGATTCGACTCAGCGGCTTTGATACGTGCGGACTTTTTGTGTCCGAGTTCGATGGGCTGGGAAACGGCGAGACCGATGAGACTCAGTCGTTCCAAACCGTCCGTTTGAGATTGAAATTGTAAAATGGGATTGGGACTGGTGCCTGCTTGCTGAACAAGAGCGTCGGCCACGCGTTGCGAAGCATACTCAGACCCTAAAACAGGACTGTGTCGCATCGCCAGATCCAAAACCTCGTCAAAGGTCAATGGAGCATTCTGAGCCGATACCGCGCTAGAAATCAGCAGAAGCAGCACGCAGCCTTGGCATAGCAAGACGCGCAAAATAACTTCTCCTTTTTAGTGGTTAGACGAAAAAAGAGAAGGCTGGCGGTGCCCTGGGAGAGTGGATGCGTTCAAGAAATTGGGGATCGACGACCGTCGCGAGATTCTCGTCTCTCAACTCGACAATCACGCGGGGAGCGTGGAAAGTCAGGTCGTAGAAACTCACGAGTGTCGCAAGCGTCAAGAGATGAACCTGAAGATCCGCTGTGGCGACCCGCTGAGTGCTGGTCGAATAGGTCGCTTCACCCAAATCTTGGTGATGATGGCCGTGGATCAAATCGTGGCCAAACCAAGCATGGCAAAGGGAGAGAAGTAAAAGACCGGCGAGGCCTATTTTTTTCAATTCCCTGAGCATTGGGGAATGTTAGCCTCCTGTGATTGGAGATCCTGCCTTGGGTTCCTTCGCGTCTCGTCGAGGACGTCTTTAGCTGCCCGCTCCTTATCCGATCAGGGGTACCGTCGACCGAGAATGAATATCATAATTTAATTTAACTGACGAGAAGCAGAAACAACAACTTGACTTGGGAATTCATCCTCAAAATCCTGAAAACCCCTGAAAACCCAAAACCCGAGCCCCGCCAAACCTCAAACCTGTTGAAAGGCGATATGCCAAAGTCGGCAACTTTACCTTTCCTGAAGTTACCAAGTATAAGTCTACACTGCGTCAGAGGACATCCCCACCGAACGCAGTAGGTAAAAAGCGATGACCCGAAGATTTTCCTCCATATTATTGGTAGCGCTTTTGCTGCTTCTCGGCCTGACCGACGTTGTCTCGGCCGAGATGGCGTGCCACGATATGCCCTGCTGCCGGGAGGCGACCGAAGCTGTCGAGCCGACCTCACCGGTCTGGGCGTCGCTGGTTTCCAGGCCATCGAATCTGGGGTCGAGGGAAGAGTCATGCAACCTGGGTTGCTATATTGTCTGCAATAAGCCGGCTGGGGTGGACTCTGGGAATCTCGTCCCCTCCACATCTCAATGGGCCTTCTTGCCAAGCACTAGTCCTATTGTGGTTCCTGCGCCAGCGCTGCTGTCCACACTCTTCGAGCAGGCCCCGGTTTTGGACCGACCCCATTGGAAACGACCCGACCTTCCGCCTCAATTGAGTCCGAACCCTCCGCCAAACTCCTAGAACACTGGACGGCTCACTCGTTGAGTCCACGGCCATTCCCCATTGAGGCGGAACATCGAACAGCCGAGCGCTGTCGAGCCAACGGATTCTCGCAAGCCATACTCCTCGCTATCTGTTTTGGAGTTTTATCATGAAGAATTTTTCCATGCACTGCTTCGCGGTGATGATGGTCCTTGTTGGCTACTTTTGCACGCCGGCTCAGGCCCAGATCGAAACCGCCAATGGCGCCGTCAACTCGCCTCTGAGCCCAGAACTGAAAGCCCGCGCCCTCTTGATGCGCTCGGAAAACCTGGACAGCTATGGACTCAACCTCGTCGGTACGTGGGGTTTGACCCGCAAAGACGAACTTCGCGCCATCGTCCCTTTTCTGCAACGTGACGGATTCGGAACCTCGACCACGGGTCTCGGAGATGTCTATTTCCGGTACAAACACTCTCTGTCTCAAACAGACGGTGTCATGACCTCCGACCGATACGCCGTCTTAGTAGACACAAGTCTCCCCACGGGCAGAACGGACGTCACCGGAGTTCCGATCCGAGGCCAACTTGGGCTCGGTACACCTCAGGTCGGTCTAGGGTTTGTCACCTCTTTCGTGCGAAATCGCCATCGCTTTTCCGCCGAGATCGGTCACCGGCAACCTCTGGGCAACGACCTCGCGGGTACCTCCCGACTGAATCTAGCCTATTGGTATCGCCTAACACCGGCTGAATTTCCCGAGGACGAGGCCCCCGTCGAAGTGCGCGGGGTGATGGAACTTCTTACCGAGCTTCGCGGACCCGAACGAGGACGAGACGCCGGCACGTTAATCTGGCTGGCTCCCGGCCTGCAGATTTATCCGTCCCGCACTTTTCAACTGGAACTCAACGCTATGATCCCCGTCGGCCAATCCCTTCGCGACCCCCTCGGCGACCGCCAAGTCGGCGGCAGCCTGACCGGAAAATTTCGATTCTAACCCCCATAAAATTTAGGAGATACCTATATGAAACGCTTTTTCTCTCTTTCTCTCTTTGTATTGCTGTCCATGGGCACCCTGGCGCAACCGTCCCAGAAGGTCGTCCTACGAACCCACGCGTTCGGTATGGAATGACTGCCTTGCAAACAGGGCGTGGTCAACGCCCTCCGCAAGGTCGAAGCTTTTCAGGAGCTTGAAGTCCGTCTTCAGAGCAACGAGGTTCTCGTTCACGCTCCCACCGACGTCACGATCTCGGAAATCACCGATGCGATCTACGATGCCGGCTTTCAACCCGATGACACCATCTGGATGAACGCCTACGGCATATGGGAGGACGAGGGGTTCACACCGATGGGTTGGAGCCAAACCATTTCCCTCGAATCAGAGGTCATTTCCCCCACGGGAGATGGCCCCTGGAAGCTCGTTTTCAAAAAAGTCGACGACTCATGGAAACTCGAGGAGGTCGGCGCGATCGAGAAAGTCCCTCAGGTTCGAGACGTCGACCAACAATCGAAAAACGGAGATAAGTAATCATGACAGAGCCCCGAATCTCAATCCGAGACCATCGCAACCTCATCGCGAAATTCGTGCTCCCGCTGGTGCTCTTTCTATCCATAGGCGCCGCGGCACAAGAGCCCACTTCGGTGGTTGAAACCCCCTTGACCCTTGAGCAACTTCTCGAGTTGGCTCAACACCATAATCCCACCCTGAGACAGGCGGTGGCGCTCATCGAGGGAGAAGAGGGGAAAGCCAAGCAAGCGGGCCTCTGGCCAAACCCCACTCTCAACTACATTGGAGAGCAGATCACCGAAGATGGCACCGCTGGAGAATTTCAAGGCGGTTCGATCCGTCAGCGCATTGTGACCGGTGGGAAATTAGCCCTGAGCCGCCAGAAATACGAAGCACGGACCGACGTGGCGAGAAGAAATCTCACAGCCCAAGAATTTCGCGTCCGCAATGATGTCGAAACGTCCTACTATGAGTCGCTAGGGGCCCAAGCCAAGCTCAAACTTTATGACGATCTTCTCAACATCGCCAAGGACCACTATCAAACGACCGTGGAACTGGTCAATATCGGCAACCTCTCTCACGCCGATTTGGAAAAAGCCGGTGTGATGTTACAAAAAGCTCGTTTGGACCGCTTCATGGCCGAAAACGAACTGAGAAGTCGGCGTTTGTCGTTGGAGGCCGTGGTCGGAGTTCCCCTTGAAAGCGCGCCTTTGGTGGGCAGCCTGGAAAACGAGGTCGAAGTGCTTCCCGATTGGGAACCGCTCCTCGCCAGAACCATCGCGGAAAGCCCTCAGGTGTTAGCGGCGCTCGACAAGTTGCGCTCGGACGAGATCACTGTGCGACGAGAACGTGTGGAACCGATCCCAGACATCGTCCTAGAGGTGGGAGCGGGCCATAACTTCATCGCCGACCAGACCGTTTACATGGCCGGAGTCTCCCTCGAGTTTCCCATCTACGATCGCAATCAAGGTACCATTCGACAAGCCCAAGCCGACTTAGAGCGTCAGAAGGCTGAAGTCGAGAGAGTCCGACTCCATCTGTCTCGAGAGTTCGGAAAGGAATACTCCATGTATC
>JBBKWP010000263.1:0-3219 GCA_037968995.1 Candidatus Xenobia bacterium | reverse complement strand
GGCGTAAGCTAGGGATATGGAAGAGTCACGCCTTAAGAATATAGAAGAGGCCATCACCAGCCTCAGTCAGCAGATGAACCAGCGCTTCGACCAAGTCGACTGGCGCTTCGAGAAAGTCGATCAACGCTTCGAGAAAGTCGACCAACGCTTCGACCAGATCGACCAACGCTTCGAGACAGTGGACCAGCGGTTCGAGCAGAATGCTGTGGACCACACGGAGTTCAGGGAAGCCATCGAAGAAGCTCGGAAAGACCGAGAAGAGCAGTGGAACTTCCTTGTTAAGGAGTTCAATGGATTCGACCAAAGACAGCGCGAACGAGACCGACACATTGGAATCCTCATTGAGAAAGATGAAGCCGATCGGCAACTGTTTCGCGAGACGATAAAAGAGATCCGGCAGGAAGTTAAAGGGGAACTCCGCGACCACGACAGGCGCATTACCAGGCTCGAGCAGAGCGCCTAGCGCTCTCCTAGAGAAACTCTCCCTGAAAGACGTGGCTCCAGCCCTGGTAAGGATGAAAATGGGAGAACTTGGCGGTGCCGTCGCGCTGCCCGCCGACACCTCGCTTGAGACGCAGACTCTTGAAAATTAACATTTTGTTCGCCGGAATGCCCGTTGGTCATGGCGTAAGCTAGGGATATGGAAGAGTCACGCCTTAAGAATATAGAAGAGGCCATCACCAGCCTCAGTCAGCAGATGAACCAGCGCTTCGACCAAGTCGATCAACGCTTCGAGGAGAATAGCGCGGAGCATTCGGAGTTCAGGCAGGCAATCGAGGAGGCTCGTAAGGACCGTGAGGAACTCTGGCTATTGACCGTTGCGGAATTTCGCCGGTTCGACCAGAAATTCGAGGACCAGGGTCGCTACTTTGAAATCTTACTCGAGAATCAGAGGAGCGACATGAAACTCTTTCGAGAATCCTTTTTAGGACATAGTGAGCGCTTAGAGGATCACGAGGACCGTATCGCCAGGCTCGAGCAGAGCGCCTAAGCGCTCTCCTAGAGAAACGCTCCTTGAAAGACGCGACTCCAGCCCTGGTAAGGATGAAAATGGGAGAACTTGGCGGTGCCGTCGCGCTGCCCGCCGACGTTTCTGGAATGTCGCTCGAACTGAGCGAAAGGGTCTCCGTCAATGAGGAACCCCCGCAAGTCCGAAAGCTGCCCCAGGTGTCGACAGTCGGCATAGGTGTAGCAGCCCAAGAGCTTTGCTTCGACCTCTTGGACCTGCTCTCGTCGCCGCTGGGGGCTTTCGGAACCGTCCACGAAGAGGACGTAACTCCCCCCCTCAAAAGCAAGCATGGCAAACCCTTTGATCTCTTTTAAAACAGACGATAAAAAGCTCCACTCGAGTTTCTCCCCGCAGTGGTCGACGACACCTTCGCGGCCTAAAAACTGTAAACACGGTAGGTTTCTCATGAAGCCGGTCACGCGGACGCGGTCGTTGGTGCGATAGCGAGTCAACCCGCAACCGGTGGTCAGAAGGACCGAAGCTTCTTGATCTTTTCTCAGCTCCCAAGCCGAAAAAATCTGTCCGTCATCGCCGGCGAATTCGAAAAAATGACTGCGATAGGCCAGGGGAAAGCGACCTCGGATGGGGATAGTCGTCACGCCTTCGGTAGCCAGCAATCCTTTGGGCTGCAGCGCTACCCCGGGAAAGAGTTCTTGGATCTTCGTGGCAAAGGCTCGCGACGGTCCGTCGGCCCAGCAGCTAATGGTATCGAGTTGGGGCCACCAAAGCTCGGGACGCCACTCCCCCAAGTGCTCGAGAAACGCTTCCTGGAGCCGCAGCAGAAAGGTTGGGCTCCAGCAGGAGATCATGCGAAGGTCTTTTGCCGCCTTTAAGGTCTCGGCGGTCCGCTGCCAAAGGTCGGGGCCCGGCAAGACTCCCAGCAAGACACTGGACTCTAGCCATGGGCCCAAGGGGCCCAAGTATTCGCCATCGCTTTGAAAACCTGTCCGTTGAATTCCCAGCCACTCCGGAGGATCCAGTTCGGCGTTGGGCGTCAACTGCCAGTAAGCCCGGCCGTTTCGTAAAGACGGGCGTTCGACGAACAGCGACCAGATCCAGACCGCCACGGCGCGTCGGAACTCCGTGGAGACGGTACGATTCCAGGGAATCCACTTGCTGCCGCCGGTGGCTCCTCCGGTCGGTTCCCAGACCGTGACTGGCTCTGAACACAAGCCACCAGGCTGTTCCAAGTAGGGGCGCAGATCATCGTAGCTGGAAACGGGAACGTCCCGACGGAACTCCTCGTAGGTCATCCTGGTGTGCAGGCCGTGATGCCTTCCGAATGGGGTTGGAGCTTGGCGCTTAAGATAGAACTTTAACAGGTCGGTTTGAGTCTCGCGCAACCGACCCGCCCCTCGAAAATACTGACAGGCCTCCCAACAACTCGCGGCCTGCCACAGCCGGTTTCCCAATGCGGCCTTGAGCTGAGCCGAGATTAGAGGGCACCTTGCCGACCGTTGTCGGCCGATGAGGAATCCACCAAACGTCGCCCTGCGGGTCTCAAGTTCTCTCGTTCGAGTGGAACCAAGCAAACCAGTTCGTGTCCTTCGCGATAGCCTGGATTCCAATCCAAAAAGGCCTGAACGTGGAGATCGTTAGCCAAGCGCCGAGGAGGTTCGGGTGTCCGCAGCGGGGTGGCCCAACGAGGGATCACCGAACCGTTACAATAGCTCTCAGCGAACAGATCCTTCCCCCAACGCTGTCTGTCTCTTTCAAGCTTCACTTGGGCTAACGCGAGCGCTGGGTCCTCGGACCCAAGAGGCGGCACCGAGGGGACAAAATTCCGGAAAAACGTAGGGAGAATGCGATACGTGCGATAGCCGGAACAAAGGAGCAGCCAATAGTCCACGCTGTTCGGTTCCTTGGGCAGTTGGTTGAAGACGAACTGAGCCCATAGCGCGGGCAGCGCTTGCCCTGCTCGACTGCTTTCAGCGCTGAACGTGTCGCCGGAAAAAAGCAGCCTGACCCCAGGCTCAGGATGGAGCACCCGAAGAGTGGAAAAGGCCACCAGATGACCTCGGCGCCGTATCTCTAGGACGTAATCCTTTTCTAGAAAGTCGGCTATGAAGCCGTCTTCTGATGCCTCAAAAGCTGTTTCGAATAGACTGTAATATTCCTCAAGATCCGCTGGAGCGATATCGGCCACCGCGCGGACCTCATTGTGCGAAATCACAACCAGGCGACCTCGAAACTGCGAGATTCCAGCGCAG
>JBBKWP010000262.1:0-6146 GCA_037968995.1 Candidatus Xenobia bacterium | reverse complement strand
ACTCTGGGATCTGTCGTGTTAGCGACCGCGCTGTGCGTGAGACGATCGGCAATCTCGGCCACTGGTTCCTCTTGAAAGTCAACGCCCAAGACCTCCGCGCCCAACTCAATGAGGTCCATGGCTAGATTCTGCCCAAAGCGTCCTAGGCCGGCCACCAAAATCTGTTGTTTTCGCTCTTTCATCCTATGCTGATATCCTCTTTCACGTAATGGATCAATCGATCTTTGCCCTGGGAAAGTAAAGAAACGGCCAAAGTGAGGGGCCCGACCCGACCGATGAACATGTAAAAGCACAGCAGGAGCTTAGCCCCTACCGAAAGATGGGCCGTGATACCGGTCGATAGCCCAGCCGTTCCGAGCGCCGACACGGTTTCGAACATATTGTCTGTCAATCGGGTCGGTTCAAGAGCCGACAGAGTGATTCCGCCAAGCCACGACGCAGCGACCATAATACCCAGAATCGCCAAAGCCTGAACCACGGTTTCTCCGGGAATCCGACGCTCCATAACTAAGACTTCGTTGCTGCCTCTGAGGTTGTTGTAGATGGCGAGAAAAAGGACGGCCAGCGTGGTGGTCTTCATGCCCCCGGCAGTCGATCCCGGACAACCACCCACCAGCATAAGAAACATCATCAACTGCAGAGTTTCTTCCTCACAAGCTCCGATGTCGACAGAGTTGAAACCTGCCGTCCGCGTGGTCACCGATTGAAACATGGAAGCCCAAAACTGGCTCGACCCGTTCATGGGGCCGAGCGTCTCAGGGTTCGCTCGCTCAAACAGGAAAAAGAATCCCGCCCCCACCAAGATGAGAAGAACTGTGACTCTCACCGCGACCCTGGTATGAAGAGTGGGGCGTCGCTTAGTCTTCCAGGAAAGAAAGAGGTCGCTGCACAGAAGAAATCCTAGTCCCCCCACGACGATCAAAGCCATGATGACGAGATTCACTCCGGGGTTAGCGACGTCTCCCATCAGGGAATCCGAATTGAGAGAGAACCCCGCGTTGCAGAAAGCCGAAATTGAATGAAAAATCGCAGAACCAGCGGCATCTTGCCACTTCATGTGGGGAATCCAGCAGAGAAAAAGCAGAAGTGCTCCCAGAGCTTCCACCGCGAAGGTGAAGAGCATCGTGCCCTTAAGCAAGTTTCCCGCACCGGAGAATTGCAAGCCGGGAACGGTCGCCTTGAGGACCGACTTCTCTCGCAGACCTAGCTTTCCGCCCAAGAGCAGCAAGATGCCGCTGGACAAAACCATGATCCCAAGCCCGCCCAACTGAATCAATATCAAAAGGATGGTCTGGCCGACGAAAGTGAAGTCTTTTCCGGTGTCTAGAACCGCCAGACCCGTCACACAAACCGCTGAGGTGGCCGTGAATAGGGCCTCTACCAGAGTGAGACTATGTCCGGTGCCGCAAACCGGAAGCATAAAAAGTAGCGTCCCCATCAGGATGAGGAACAGAAAGCTCATCACCGCCAAGCGGGCCGGAGAAAAGTTTTTCAAAGGGTCATCCTATATTCGCCCAGGCGACACCCACCATAAGAGAAATTTTCGTCATCGGGGCTCCATATAGTCACAGCTCGTCAAAAACCTGCTTCTGGAGGCGGACGAAAACCAAGACTGATGCGACGACAGGATCGTATAAAAAAAGCCCCGACCGAAGTCGAGGCTTTTCTGGTGGGCGGTGACCTTCTAAAGGCTATTCGCCGACGGGAACATCCACGTAGGAGCGCAGTCGGGGGATGAAGATGTTGAGACCGTTAAAAGCAAAGGGCTCAGTGCTCTCGTCTGCGACGATCGTGGAGAAGCCTTCGTTCAGAAACGCCAGAGTCTTGTTCGTCTGCCCATTAGCGGTGGTAATCTGTAGGGCTATAGAGCCCATCATAGCGATACTCGTTCCATTGGGAATTGTCGAATCCTTGAACATCTTGCTGTTCGTGTCGTTATCGTCGAGACCCGTCAGATAAGCGTACATATAGTAGGTATCATCGGCGGGTCGAGTGTTGTTGGCGAGGATAAAATCCGTTCCCACGTTGTTAGGCCCAGTGGATACAGTGCCTATGATTCCGAGCGCTGTCTTGCTAGCGGGAGAAGATTTTTCGCCTCGGATGGTATCATCCTTGAGTAGTTCACCCGTGATCTGAGTATCGTTAGAAATTCCGATGGTTCGGTTTCCGGAGTAGGTACCGGACATTTCCTTCACATCGCCCTCGATGTACATCACGTGTCCCGCGTCGATATCGGTGGTAAGAATTTGGGGGGCCGAAAGACCTTGTTGAATGATGATGGTATCGGTTGGCTGAGGCACCGGTACCAGTACTCCCAACGTGCTCCCCTTCCTAACCGTGGTGATTTTGGTTGTCGTCGTGGTGCCGTTATTTCCGTTGCCGGATTTCTGGGTTACCGTTGTGGTGGCCACCTTAGCGGCGGTGGGCTTTCCGTTCACAAGGGGGCCCGGAACGTCCACATTGAACTTCACCGTGAATTCGTTGGCCTGGTTACCTGAAGACTTGAAGTAGATGCCGCCGGTCATTGCCGCACCGGTGCTGGCGACACTCACCCCCGCGGGGGCGGCGCTGACTTTACCGGACACTTGGCCGCTTGGGACGTTGAACACCTTTGAGAGAAGTCGGGTCTCAGTCTGAGAGGATAAGTAGAGTTGCTCCTGCTGCACGCCGAAGGGGTAAGGCTGAATGGCGTCCTGACCGTTGGCATATATATCGCTGTAGGGGCGGCCATTTGCATCGTCAGGCTTATTGCCTGCGACGGTGTATTCCTCACCCTTGCGTCCAACGCTGTTACCCGAAGTATAGGCGGTAGTCGAAGGCTCAGTCTGAAAGATGGTTCCCCGGAACGGGGCCGGGTTGCCAGTGTTATAAGTGAATCCAGCATTATTGATAGTGGCCGTCCCCATCACCAGGACGTCTCCATCGATGGTTACACCGGCAGGAAGGCTGTTCTTCGCGTTGCCGTTTATGGTAGTGCTCAGAAACTTGATGGCGTGGTGTCCGGCGCCGTTGTCAATGATCGCCTCGGACCTTCTTTTGACCACGTTATTGAGCGACGCGCTAGTGGCGACGCGGTAGACGTCTGGGTCGATCAGAGTAACCGTGTCCACACGATAGCTCCAACCGTTGCCCATGTCCACCGAACTCGCTGTGCCCGTGGCGATGGCGGTATAGGGCTTCTGATCGGTGAACTCGTTCATCACCTTCTCTAGAGCCGACTTAGCCCCATAGCCCCCCTGCATCACCGCCCGGTCCTTCTGCGCGCTTCTCATCTCCATAGGCAGGAGTGAGACAAAGCCGCTTCCCAGCAGCGCCAGGATGATGAGCAGGAAAAAGGTCAGTAGCAGAACGGAGCCTTTTTGTTTCTTTCGTAATGTCTTGAGCATAGTCAGCCTTTCTTGGCAGTCAGATGAGGTCGGTGGGCAGCGAGAAGGTGGCGCGGAATTCTTCGCGCGCCCTCTCTTTTTGGGCTTCGTAGGCAGCATCATTTGTAACGGCAGACTGAGTGTTGCGAAGAGAGGTAAAGCTCATTTGTAACAGGTCCCTCGTCGGGCGCGTGAAGGTGAAGTCTTGAATCTGTTCGTTCGCCTTGCGAAACATCAGTACACGCGTGTGGTCTATCACGGGCGCGGTGACTGTAAGAGGAAGGGTACCGTCCGGAAACGCGACGCTGTTATTCAGTCGCTCTGCGACGACGTTCCCATCGTTTCGGTCCGTGGCGTCCTGGACGAACCGAATCCGATAGACGAACCCGACTCCGTTGCCAAGAGCCAGAAAATCAGCCAGGTTTGTTAGCCCAAGAGCGCTTGTCGTGTTCGAAGGGTAACCTGGTGTGTTACGATCTTCTGACGTCTTGAAGATGACCGCCGTCCCTGTGCCCAAAACGACCGGGGCGATGATAGCCCCCGCCGAGGGCACAACATTGCGTGCCGAGGCCAGGTACGGTGTCATCATTGCGACAAGATGTCGGCCGTTGCGCTGGGCTTCGATGTGGGTCTCACTGTGGCGATAGATCTGGGTGCCTTTAGTAAACAACACGGCCACGACCCCGGATACGAGGCTTATGAGGGTCATCACGATGAGGATCTCTATGATGGAGAAGGCTTGAGGGCGTTTTTGAATTCTCATTAGGGCGCCCCGCTCGTCGGTCGACCGCTTCTCACAAAGAAAATTGTCTCCACGTTTTTCTCCACTTTCTCCACCGCGCCGGTCCCTCCGCCAAGATCCGTATCCAGTGAGTCACCCTTCTCGAACCAGAACACCCGAACCTGGACCTTAGCGAAGTTTTGAGCAGGGTAACTCACGCTGACGGTCCGGGTGAAGGCGGCATTCTCGGGCGCGGCCATGGTGATTATCGGTGTTGCGGTGTTCAAAGGAGCGTTATAAGCGACCTTGGTGTTGCCCGCCAACCCCGCCGCTGGTGTAGGGGACGCTGGATTGGCGCTGCCGAACAGAAGGGTCGTCCGATTGGTCTTTATGACCTCGGAGATCTCCCGGCTCAACTGATTGGCCGTGGAAAAGTCTCCCGCGGTGTCCGCTGTCATCATGCCGTAAGTGAGAACACTCATCACTCCGAGCGATGCGATGGAGAGGATTCCGATGGAAAACATAACCTCCACCAAGCTGAATCCTTTATCATCGCCTCGCCTGTTCCGGTGTCTTACCGTTTGGCTTTGCAAGCATCTTATCACTGCGTTTACCCCAACTTGTAATCTTCTACCCCCAGACTGGCACGGAACGCGACAATCTCGTCTTTTAAATTTAACATTTGAACCAGTGATGAAAATAGAGTATTTACCCTCGGGACCCAATCCCTCAGGCACTATACATAGAGACTTATTTCTCTATAGGAATGTTTTGGCGAGGCGGTCAGAATTGCGTTATACTTTGTCATACTGGGTGTATGGGAAAGGATACCGAGCCCCTTCAATGCTTTGGGAAACGACTCTTTAGCAATCAACAAACGGTTGTTCGAGAAGGGGTTCCAAAGAGGGGGAGATCCCTCTATATCGAAGAGCTATAGGTGGGAGAAAGGGACCGTGATGAATGAAAATTGTCTCCCGTTCTCCTTCTGATTCCAAAGGCTCCAGCTTAGCGCTCGTCCTCGTGGTCACGACCCTAGCGTTCCTCGCGGCTTTCGTCATGGCGGGTACGACGTCGGCTCACCTAGGCTTCACCAACAGATCGTCGCAAAGCCTGCGAGCTAGAAATTTGGCAGAGGCCGCCGTGGCTCAAACGATAGCAGCCCTACAGGAAAACCCCGAATTCGGCAAGTCGGACGAGAGCGTGCAGGTCACTTTCCCAGAAAACCCCGAAGGGTCTGAGGGCTCTGTCAGCTTCAGCAAGACCGACCCCGCCTACTCCACCTACAATCTAGACGCAGACAATTCTAGGCCGGGTTATGATGGCCGGTTGGTTCCTCCCCAGTCCGTTCACATCGTGGGCGTCGGTAGATGTCGCGAGATCACCCGCACGATAGAGACCATTGTCACTCTCCCGCCCTATCCCTACGCCATCGCTTCGGCCGGTCCTATTGAGAGTGACGGCGAGCTTCTGGTAGGGTCCCTCGATCCGCAGAACGGGTCGGGGGTCATCAGCGCGGCGGACCTCCGACCCGCCCACCTAGCTAGCAACGATCCGGCGGAAGCGTCCGTACAACTCGGGAAAGACACGACCATCATCGGCGATGTGCAGTCCGTGGGTGGCCTTCGCTTGAGCGAGGGGGCCGTCGTGAAAGGACAAACTTTGGCCTATGGTCAGCCCGTCACACTCCCCAAGATCCAGCTTGACACCTACGATCCAGAGGGCGGTGCTTCAAGCTACCAAGAGTTGCCTCCCTACCTGACGGACACCACCATCCACGGCGCCGCTAAAGCTCCAGGCGATCTCGCCATCTTTGGCGATCTCGACCTCAATCAGGGCAAGTTGTACGTTGGCGGACATCTGACGGTTCGCGGCCAGATTCTCGGCCAAGGGTTGGTGGTCGCGAAGAATGGAGCGGACCTATACACGGGAGCTAGGCTCTCCGGGGGACAAGCCGTTCTGCTTTCTGGCGGAGACGTTTCCATCCAGGGCGGCGGACCGTTGGGATCGTTCTTCCAAGGTCTCGTTTATACCGAGGGTCGTTTTCAAGCCCGCGACATTAC
>JBBKWP010000261.1:0-37429 GCA_037968995.1 Candidatus Xenobia bacterium | reverse complement strand
TTCCTCAATGTCGAACTTCTTGAGATCTTCTGTCGGAAGATAAATTCGGCCACGGCCTCCGTCCTCGGCGACGTCGCGGAGAATATTGGTCAGTTGAAAGGCGATCCCCCTAGCCTCAGCCTGTGCAAGCGCCTCAGGACTGTGATCGAATCCGAAAATGTGCAGGCAGACCAAGCCAACCGTTGAGGCCACTCTGTAACAGTATCGATAGAGGTCTTCGAACTGCGTGTAACGGGTGACGGTGAGATCTGAACTCGTGCCAGCGATAAGCTCTTCGAAGTATTCTGAGGGAATCTCATACTTTTTGACTGTATCGTAGAAGGCGGGGAGAATGTCGTGCTGCTGATAATGGTCCGGATGCTCTCGGACAAGAGAGGTCCAGCGCTTCAACCGCTGCTCTTTATCCAGGACCGCTTCGTCGTCGGAGAGATCGTCGCTTATTCGAAAGAAAGCGTAGACGGCACAGAGACTTTTGCGGCGTTCTTCCGGGAGCAGTCGAATCCCGAAATAGAAGTTTTTAGCCCGTTCCTTCGTGATCTGTCGGCAGGCGGCGTAGGACGCGTCGATATTCACGGCTTTACGTCCATGGATTGAGAGTTCGCGTCGCTCCGCACTCAGTCGATCAGACCGAGTCTCACTCCTCGGAGCGCCGCCTGGGTCCTGTCCTTGACTCCCATTTTACTCATAATGGATTGGACATGCTTTTTGATCGTGACTTCGGCCAAGTTGAGGTCCTTGCAAATCGCACGGTTCGTCATTCCCTTGGCGACCAACCTCAATACGTCGAGTTCACGTGGGGTCAACTCCACGATGGGGGGCAGTTCGCCTTCGATGTCAGGTTTGCCCAAATTGACTGCCGCTCGTGCGATGGCACCGAAGGCTTTTTGCACTAAATTTTCGGAGAGCATACACCCGCCCCGCATGGAGCCCCGAATGGCGTCACCGATCAGTTCTCTGGAGGAGCTTTTGGTGAGGTAGCCGTTGGCTCCCCACCGCAAGGCTTCCACGAGGTAGAGGTCGCTGTCGGAGACGGTGATGAAGACCACCTTCACCTCTGGGAGCTTTTCTCGGAGTCGGCGCATGGCCTCAAGACCGTTGAGTTCCGGGAGTCGGACGTCCATGAGCAAGACATCGGGTGTTAACTCGATCGCGCGGTCAATGGCTTCTTGACCCGTGTGAGCTTCTCCGACAACCTCGATGCCTTCAAGACTGGCGAGCATTCCCTGCAGGCCCTGCAATATCACTGGGTGGTCATCGACCACAAGTACTTTAATGGGCTTCATGTATCGACAAGATTCGCTCACAGATATGCAGGATACCTGCCTACGGAAATGTGCGAAGCAGATCGAGTAGGGCATCCTATGACTATCCTTGAGTATAGCTCCTTTAGATGCGAGCGTGAGTGGAAGAAGTTTCGAAGTGTGCGCATCATCTTCATATGGAACCTTATGATAGGGCGAAAGCTTTGCAATGTTTTGGGGATGAAGAGATCTTCGTCGCCGCCGTCTCCACTTTTCTAGAAGAGATCGATTCCATGCTCGAGCAGGTCGAAGTGGCCGTAGAGGCCCGCTCCTTGTCCGAGATCAAGGAGAAGGCACATTGGGTGAAAGGTGGCCTCGTCTATCTTCATGCTCGACCAAGCGCCGAGGCGGCCAGTCGCCTCGAAGAGGCTGCGGAGAACGAGGATGAGGATGCTCTTAGTGAGCAATTGAATGTCTTAAAAGTCGAGGTAAATCGGTTAAAAGCGAGTTTGAGTTCGACCTCAGTATAAACCTCTCACTGTAACGATTTTACCAGGAGTTGCAGTTTGCTGAACGAAGAATTCTAGATGCAGCATCCAAGCCCAGCGGTCCCGTTGAGTTATATGCGGGGCCCTCGTTTTGACCTGGCGTTAGTGGTCGGGTGCGCGGGGTTAGCCCTAGGCGTGGGGGCACTTGCCCGGTCGAATCCGTACGATGTTCAGATCTTCACGGCCCTGCTAATGGCCGACATCTGGCTATTAGGAAGCCACCATATCGTGGCCATGTTCACCCGTCTCTGCTTTGACAAAGAGAGCATGAGGGAGAATCGATTTTTTCTCACAGGTCTCCCGATTATCGTACTGATGGGGATTGTAGCGACGTTGTGGGTGAGCGGCGGTCGTGAGATTATCACCACCATTTATCTCTATTGGCAGTTTTTCCATTACACTCGGCAGAGTTACGGGATATCCCGAATTTATGGGCGCAAAGAGCCCCCTCAATCAACTTTTGATCTTCGACTTACCAATTTTATTATTTACGCTGTGCCGACTTGGGGAATTCTTTACATCTCGCACTTGCACAACCTAAACCCGACCTCGACGTTCCTGGGATCGGCCTACTGGTCGATACCCGTACCTGAACCGCTGCTGCAGCTTGTTGGGTATGTGGCCGGAATCGCTACCCTTCTCTGGCTGGCGCGAATTCCGTTTCGTTATCTTGAGAAGAAATTGGCACTGCTGCCGACTCTGTACATTCTCTCCCATCTTATCATCTTTGTAGCGGGATACTGGTGGTATGGCCAGATTCACCTGAATCTCGGATGGTTAGTGATCAATATTTGGCACAACTCTCAGTATATTTTGATTGTCTGGTTGTACAACAACAACCGTTTCAAGAACGGCGTCGATGAACGCAGCCGCTTCTTGAGCTATATCTCACAAGAGAAGTTTCTTGGACTCTACTTTGTCGTCTGCCTCGCTATCACTGGAGTGTTTTTCGGACTGGTAAAGTTTTTCGCCGCCTATGTCGCTCCGAACTATCTTCCCCAGTTGATCACTGACGATGGCTGGGCCATTTTGGTTTATCAAGGACTCAATTTCCATCACTACATTGTGGACGGATACATCTGGAAGGTTCGTAAGAAACGATTGCGCGAGCGGCTAGGGGTAGTGGACCAGGAGCTTGCCGATGTGGCGACCTGATATCTCGTGACTGCGGGTGAATCCAAAACGACGGCTATGGGCCGCTTCGCGGATCGATTTGAAAGCTACTTCTTTCCAGTCATCTTCTTGTGCCTCGCCGGAAAAGATTTGTACAAATTGGTCCGTGACTCGGAGTTGATTCAGAGGGCCTTTGCCGGGATGGACCTGTTTGACCTGGGCCCCAATGATTTCATCACCCTTTCCAGCGTTCTGATGCTGGTTTACCTCGTCGCCTCGAGTCTATTGTCGGCATTCTTGTTGATGCGCCGCAGTTCGGCTCCTAAGCGAACCCCGGATAATTGGCGTGAAATCGTCGTTCCCTTGGTTGCGACCTTTGGAGCTATGGGCTCCAGTCTTCTTATCGACCTCGTGCCTTCGGGGATCGACCGACTGATTCTGCCTGACGAAGCGCGCGCGGTAGCTACTGTCGTTGGGTCCGCCTTCGTGATCTCAGGTCTCGCCATCTCTATCACGGCTGAATGGCACCTCAATACCAGTTACGGAGTCTTCGTTCAGGTCCGAGAACCCGTTATGACCGGGATGTACGCTCATGTCCGGCACCCCATGTATGCCTCGTATTTCTTTGTGAACCTCGGCATCTTCTTGCTCTACCCGATGGTGTCTTACGCGTTGTGCAGCCTGCTCTTCATGGGCATCCTCATTTATCGAGCCAGACTTGAGGAAGCGAAGCTCTCCGACTATTCCGAAGAGTATCGTCGGTACAAAGAGGTGACACCGATGATCGTTCCAGGTCTCAAAGGACGTAGGCGGGCAAAAGGGTGAGTTGATGTCGTCGAAGCCGATATCAGACGCTATCAAAGTCAAGAACTCTTCCCCCCTTTCTTTCGAAGACGATTGGCCTTTTTTTCTTGGCCTCGCCGCTGTCTTGGCCATGCTCTGGGCGTACGGATACAAGAGCTTTTGGTTGCCCGCCGACGAAGGCGTGTATGCTCATTGCGCGGATCGTGTTTTGGATGGTCAGCTGCCGGAACGAGATTTTGTTACTGTCAAAGCAGGCCTCTACCTTTGGACCGATGTCCTGGCCTTCAAGACTCTCGGAGTCAAGCTGTCGTCTTTGCGATGGCCAATGCTCATCGTGGCGGTCTTGCAGACTCCTATGGTCTATCTGCTGTTGCGGCCGCTCGGCCGATGGACGGCGGTTCTCGGGGTGATCTGGGCTGGTGCCATCGGTATGCCGGCGGTCCAGAATCCTTCTTCGGGCCTGTTCGCGAAGATTTTTGTTATCGGCGCCCTTTTGGTGGCTGGTATCGGACAGCCTTGGAAGTCCCGTTCTCGCTTATTGGTGCTGGGAGCATTGATCGGTTTGGTGTTCGCTTGTCGACAGCTAGACGCCGCCTATCTCGGCTGTGGCCTCCTTTCCTGGGTGCTAGCCCGTAAGGAGTTGGAAGATCGGACGGACTGGAGCTTTCTGGGTCGTGGACTTTTGCTCTGTTCGGCCGTTGGCGTGGGCTGGTACGGATTGGGGCGAAGCGACCTTTTTGGGAAAATCGCGTTCGGTTTGGCGCCGACGCTTTTGGCTTGGCAAGCGTTTGGTAAAGGTCGACCGTCACGGCGGATTGTGAATCGCATCCTCCTTTGGGGGGGAAGCGGCTTTGTGTTGGCTTTTCTACCGTTGGCCATTCCCAATGCTCTGGCCGGCAACTTTTCCAACTGGTTTTCGAGTGTTTTCCTGAAGTCCATGGACCATCTAGACTTCCAATACTTCACGACCTATTTCCTGTCGGACATTGTGACCGCGGTTGGGACGGCTGTCCCGCTCATTCGCTCGCCCGTTGCGTTGGTGCAGTTGTTGACTTGGCTGTTTCTCCTCTTCGTCTCCTTTGGGGTCGGGGTGTTCTGTCTGATTCAGCGTTACAAGTCTTCGGAGGTGCCAGCCTATGTGTTCTGCGGTCCCTTTTTGGCCATGGGTAGTGTCCACTTCGAGATCGCTATCTACCTATTGTGGTCCATTCCGATCGTCGTCCTCGGCGGGATCTACTGCTTGAATCGGCTGGATCTTCCACTCAAGCCTAAGGGTGTGCCCATTGTGGGCTTGGTGCTTTTTTGTGGTTTTTTCAACAGCGTGGTAGGGAAGCCGGTGTGGTTGAGGGAGCAAAAAGACTTTGTCTTGACAGGCCTCGGTGGGCGATTGCCGCTGGTCTACCTAGGAGGGGCGGCGGATCTCTATATCCCCGGGCCGTATGCTGACTTTTATCAGCGATCGATAGCGATGATTCAGGCTGAAGTGGATCCCACGGAAACGATCTTCTGTTTTCCCAATCATCCCGAATGGTATTTTTTGACCCGACGCAAGAATGCGACACGGTACATCGTAGCGGGGGCGGAAATCCTCGACGAACCGTCTTTCGCGGAGGCCCAAGCCACCCTGGACCAAACGCGACCCAAGGTTATCGTCTTTCGGCACAACGACCTCTGCACGACACCCTATACGGAACGGCTTCGAACTTGGTTAGATGAGGACTATGAAATCATCCACCAAGAAGCGGATTACGATTTCTTGCGTCGCAAGGAACTTCCCTAGTTCAGCCAGTTGGCGATCACTTCCATGGATGTCATGTCGAACCGAATCGTCTGTTTTTGTTTGGCGCAGTGGGTTACTAGGGTCGCTTCACGTTTCTGTCGATCGATTTTCAGGCACTGACCGACCGCGTTGGGTTTTTCCTCGGAATGGACGGAGTCTCCCAGCACATAGGTGCGTACTGAGCGTTGGTCAATCTCCAATTCAGGGTCGAGCAACCATCCGTTGCGCAAGATGTGCTTGGGTTGAAGAAGGTAGCGATGGAACCTCGCGGTAGTGACTTCTGTGAAGGCTCCGAAAAGGTTGGCTTCGCGAAGTTTAGAGCTGAATTCCGGATGCAGAGCACCTTTATCGGTGTGAACGATCTTCATGACGAGTAGTTTCCTTGTTCTTTTCTTATTTTCTCATTCATGCCTTTGGAGTCTGAAAAAAGGCTGAAAAAGGGATCGTGTGTTCGCAGCGAAGGCGATCTCATGGCACCTCAATTGACCCTAGTCACTGGTGGAACTGGATTTGTCGGCGCCCACCTGGTTCGACTTTTGACCGAACGCGGGGAGCGGGTTCGCGTACTTGCCCGCGCAACATCTGACCGCCGTCTTCTCGATGGACTCGACGTGGAATGGGTAGAGGGCGACCTGACAGACGTAGAGAGTCTGTTTTGTGCGGTGGATGGCTGTCAAACTGTCTACCATTGTGCGGCGGATTACCGCCTCTATGCCAGAGATCCGAGTTCGCTCTACCGGGTGAACGTCGAGGGCACGAAGGCGATTTTCCAAGCCTGCCGAGAGCACAAGGTTGAAAAGATCGTCTACACATCTTCAGTAGCGGCGCTCGCCGTGCCCCCTGGGGGACGAGTTTCGGACGAGTCCGACCGAACCGACCTAGGATCCGTTGTCGGTCACTATAAACGTTCCAAGTTTTTAGCTCAAGAGGTCGCGATAGAGGCGGCCTCGCAGGGCTTGCCTGTCGTTATTGTCAACCCCTCCACTCCGGTGGGTCCAGGAGACATCAAGCCGACCGCTACCGGAAAGATCGTCGTCGACTTCTTGAACGGCCGGATGCCGGCCTATGTGGACACCGGCTTGAATTTGGTGCCCGTTGAGGATGTCGCTCAGGGCCATCTTTTGGCAGCGGATACTGGGGAAATTGGGCGACTCTATATTTTGGGCCACCTGAATCTCTCCTTGAAAGACATTCTTGGAATGCTGGCCGATATCACGGGTCTGCCGGCTCCACGCTGGAAGATTCCGTACCCTGTCGCTTGGACAGTGGGCTTCCTCGACACCATAGTCGAAGGACGGCTTCTCAAGCGTGAGCCTCAAGTGCCTTTGGAAGGAGTCAGGATGGCCCGGAAAAAGATGTATTTCGATGCGGAACGAGCTCACCGAGAGTTGGATTTTCGTCCGGGTTCGGTACAACAGGCCTTGACTCGAGCTGTGGCTTGGTTTGTGCAGCACGACTACGCGCCCGCCCCCAAAGCCCTTAAGGAAAGTTTGTCACAATGAGAATAGCCTTTTTTACTGCTCTTAAGGAGGAGCGGGCTGCGGTTCGCCACGCTTGGCCCCTAGCAGATTCCGGAACGCTGATGGGAGTTCCCTTCGATTCCGGCGATCGGGCGATGCTTTTTTGCACCGGCATGGGGCCGGAAAGGATGGCCCGCTCGGTAGGACGGGGCTTAGAACTCTTCACCCCCGACCTTGCCGTCCTCTTGGGTTTTAGCGCGGGCTTGCGCGCTGACCTTAGGGCGGGAGACGTGATATGCGACGAACGAGGCGACTCAGCGCTGGTCTCGGCTTTGCGAGAATTGTCGATGCCGATCCATTTTGGAGAGGTCGCGCAGAGTGAGCTTCTAGCCACGGTAGAGCAAAAGCAAGAATGCGCTCGACGACACTCCAAAGCTCTGGCGGCAGACCTTGAAACGGGTGCCTTTATAGAAGCCGCCGGATCGGTGCCTCTGCTAGTGATTCGAGCTATCAGTGATGATGTTTCCGCAGAACTTCCGCTTCCTTTTGGAGAATTGCTAGATCCCCAAGGTTTTCCCAGCGAACGGGCGATCCTTGAGCGACTTCTGCGTCAGCCTCAGTTAGTGCCCAAGATTTGGAAGCTGGCTCAGACTTCCGGGGCTGCTCAGAGAGCGCTTCGGGACACATTGCAGGCCATAAAGCCGCTCTTGGTCGCCCGGGCGCGCGGAGCCCTCTAGGGAGCCAGACCATGCTCTTATGGCTCTTGTTCTCTATAGGTGTAGGCTACCAATTGGCCACTGTGTTTTTGGCTCTTCGATTCCGCCGAGAATGTGGCGTTGACCTTGAAGTAAACCAGACCCGATTTTCCCAAGTCAAACCCGTTTATCGACCTGAGAGTCAGACTCTGGACGCGATCGAAAGCTTTTTGGCCCAAAGCGGAGTCCCCCCGCACGATGTCTACCTCTGTTCGTCGTCTCCGGGCCCATCCAGGTGGCTCGCTGACCACCCCCAGGTGACTTGGCTGCGGCTTCAGGCCGAGCAGGAAAGGAACGGCAAGGCAGCCGTTCTGGCGAAGGCGAATCGATACTGGTCGGGCGACATTTTTGTTGTCTCCGATGCTGACATGCACGCCAACCCCGACTATTTAGCAAGGGTTCTCAGCGAATTTCGCGATCTCGAGGTCGGCGTCGTCACCTGCCTTTATCGTTCGACGCCGTCGCGTTTCGGCGACTGGTGTCATCTCCTAGAAGCTCTCTGTATTCTTGACTTCTCAGCTTCGGTGCTGGTGGCCAGGGAAACGGAAGGGATGACGTTCGCCATGGGGTCAACTATGGCGATTCGTCGAGAGACTCTAGCGGAGATCGGCGGCTTTGAGGCTCTGGAGCCCTATCTTGCCGATGACTATCAGTTGGGGAATCGAGCGCACCGAGCGGGCTGGAAGGTTAGACTCGCTTCGACGGTCCTGCAGACAGAGCCGCCTAAGGGTTCCCTGCGGGTGGCTCTAGAGCACCAGTATCGCTGGTTGGTGACCTCGAGGGTGAGCCGTCCCGGGGGACATTTCGCCTTTTTGCTGACTCAAGGTTTTCTGTGGGCCGCCCTACTGTGCTTAGCCTCGTCACACGGGATTTGGCCCCTGTTGGCTTGGGCGGCGACAAGGATGCTCTGTGGGGCGGTCGTCAGCAGAGCCTTGTCAAACGGATCGTGCGCGGGGCTTTGGGAGGCGGTTTTTTTGGTCTGGAAAGATGCTCTATTTCTAGGGCTTTGGATGCTTTCGTGTTTCGGTCAGCGGGTTCGGTGGGGGGGGCGCGAGTTAGTGATTGACGCAGAGGGGCGAATCATTTCTAGCCGGGCTTTGCAGAGTTAAGACCTACAGTCTCTTGAATCTTGGAGATCTGGATGCCGCACCGTCCCCACGAGAATCCGGTTTCCAGGTTAGCGACCAAGTCCAGGCGTTCGTGAGTGGGTTTCCAACCGATGGTCACGAGATGCGTCCCGGGCTGTGTCTCCAGCACCTTGGACAGAAGGATTTCCCGAGTTTCCGAGCTCATGCAGAGCGCACAGGCATAGATCACATCCGGATTTTCTGTCCAAGACATCGTTCGCAGGTCTTGACGGAGGAAAGTGACGCGGTTCCCGCACCCTACGGCTCCAGACAGCCACTGAGCTGTTTTTATGAACGACCCTATGACGTCGACGCCGATCACTTTGGCGCCCGAAAGAAAATGGAACCAGAAGGCCGCTCGTCCGCGGCCACAACCCAGTTCGTAGATCGTGCTCTCGGGGCCAACATCGGGCAGATAGCGTAGGATTTTCTTGATCGCCGACCGCGGAGTTTCTCCGAACCTCAACTCCTCGAACTGAGCATCTGTGGTTTTAGACCAGCGCCAGATCTCTAGGCTCACCGAACGAAAGAAATAGTTCGCGTGAAAGAGAGCCTCCCAGGCTGCCACCTGTCTCCAGTTTGTCGACCAAGCGCGGACGAAGTCGCTGGAGGCTGGCTGCTCAGGCCTGTCCGAGCTCATCGGATTCCTTTCGGGAGTCGCGAGGAAAAATCATCGACGCGACCCTTGCCCAGAAAAGAAAGTGGGCCGCTCTCGCGACCCATTGGAAGACTGTGAGAAGAAGACGATGCTCAACCTGTGACGTGCCAAGTGGCCAGTTGAGCCATCCCCTTGAGACTGCGCGAGGCTGCTTGAACGGCGCTGTGTTCAAATCCGGAGTGCATCTTGCAGTTCGAGCAGCGACGGTCTTGGCGAGTTTCCCAATAAGCCCAGTCCGCGTCGTTCCAGAAGGTGTCGAAGTCTTCGTAGTAGTTCTCGCCGATGAGGTAGCAAGGACCCTTCCAGCCTCTCGGCGTGTAGTTCACCGTGGACCAAGGAGAGCACTTGAGTTCGATCAAGCCCGCCGCGAACTCGAGAAAGGCCGGTGTCGCGGTGAGTTTGTGCTTCTTGGCCAACTGTCGGATCTTGAGAAACTTTTCGTGGATCTGAGTTTGGGTCAAGAAGATGTCCGCTTCGACACTTTCGTATTGATAGCCGGGCGAAATCATAATTCCGTCCACATTCATGGCGGTGAGATGATTGCAAAGTTCCTCGACCTCTTTCACATCAGTCTCTTTGAAGACAGTCGTGTTGGTAAGGGTGAGATAGCCGCGCTTTTTGGACTCTTTGATCATAGCTACGGCCTTGTCGAAAACGCCCTTACGATTACAGACATAGTCGTGGGTCGCTTCCATGCCATCGAGATGGACGTTTATGAAAAGCTGCTTACTCGGTGGGATGAGGTCGAAAAGTTTTTTGTCCAAGAGCAAGGCGTTGGTGCACAAAATGATGTATTTGCCCATGTCTATAAGACCCTGGATCAGCTCGGGGAGTTCGGGATATAGAGTCGGTTCGCCGCCACAGACTGCAACGGTAGGGACTTCCGTCACTCTGGCTGCTTCAAGGCATTGTTCGACGGATAGGCGATCTTTGAGTTTGCCCGTGTGCCGTTCTGGTGCACAACCGACGCACGCCAAGTTACAAGTGTAGAGGGGCTCTAGCATCAAAACAGTGGGGTAGCGTTTGCGTCCCTTGCCTCGTTGCTGGACCATATGCTTGGCGTTGGACATCGCGAAATCAATGGGGAATCTCATGGGTCGTCTCTCCTCGTTCGAGCGCCGCAGTCTTGTTGGGCGACGCACTTCCTTCTCCACGGGCCTTCTAAGATCTCCCAAGATCAATAGATAGCCACACCGAGACATCGAAAGTACCCCGGCGGCATGGAGTCTTCCTTGTCTTAGCCGAAATTTTCCTCCGTGTCTAGGCCTCGAGGCATTGCTGTTCACAAAGTTGTCCGGCCGGATTGACGCCCAAGGATTTGGGTGGTAGTATCACCGAGCTTAGCCCGGGTGGCGGAATCGGTAGACGCGCGGGTCTCAAAAACCCGTTCCCTTTGGGAGTGCCGGTTCGACTCCGGCTCCGGGTACTTTCTTGGCTAAGCTCCCCCCAATGGGCTTGAAAGCCATCAAGCTTGGGGGCTTTTTTTTATGTCTAGAACACACCGCCTCTATCTTTTCGATACCTTGTTTCACATCTTCCGAGCCTACTATGCGCTCCCCAGGTCGATGAAATCGGAAAGCGGTATTCCCACCAACGCTGTGCACGGAGTGATTGGGATTCTACGCAGCCTTTGGCGATCCGAGAACGTGACGCACGTCGCGACGGTTTTCGAGTCGTTGACGGGGACTTTTCGAGAAGAGATAAGTCCCGACTACAAAGCCCAGCGCGACCCCCCTCCTCCGGACTTGATTCGCCAGATCCCGTTAGTGAAAGAAGCTTGCCGCCGATTGGGCTTGTCGACCTGGGAGGTGGACCGGTTTGAAGCCGATGATGTCATCGGGACACTAGCACGCTTGGCGTTGGCTCAAGGGGTGCCGGTAACCATCGTGAGCAACGACAAGGACCTCGCCCAACTTCTCGCCCTTGCGGGTGACATAGAAATACTTCGTACAAAGGGTTCCGGAAAGAAAGCGCAGCTAGAGCGAGTTCGTAGAGAGAATGTCCCAGAGGTGTTTGGGGTCCAGGCTCACCAAATACCTTCGTTTTTGGCGTTGCGAGGGGACACCGTGGATAACATCGCGGGCCTTAAGGGCGTCGGCGATAAAACGGCCGCGAAATGGCTGGCTGAAGTGGACACTCTCGAAGACCTTCTAGCCCGTCCGGAGGTAGCCGGAAAACGATGGGAGCGAGTGGTTGTCGAAGGCGAGCTTGGACTTCGTCGCGACCTCGACTTGGCCACCATACGCACGGACATACCTTGGGACTTTCAGATGGAGGCCTTTTTGCCGGAACCGTTCGACGGAGCAGACAGTTTCTTTGCCTCGCTTTCCATGAGTCGACACCTTCGGGAGGTGGAAAGCCTTGTCGTGCCCGAGGCGACGGTTGACGACCTCTGGGGGGCCTAGGCGTCGCCCTTACAGCGCGACCTTTCTTTTGCCGAGTTCTTTGAGCAGAGCCGCCGACAGTTCTATGCCCTTGTAGAAGTTCTCAATCCGAAAGTGCTCGTCTGGCGCATGGAGATTTTCATCGTTGAGACCGAAACCCAGAAGTATCCCCGGTAACCCTAGAATGTTTTGGAAGTCAATAACGATGGGGATCGAACCGCCTTCGCGTAGGCGAACCGGCTCAATTCCGTAGACCTTTCGCACGGCCTCGGCGGCAGCCTCGAGGGCCGGGTGATCGCGCGGCGTGAGCCACGGGTGACCACCGTGCATTTGCGTGACCTTGCATTCGACAGTGTTACTGCATAATGAGCGGATATGGGATTCTAAAAGGTCTGCGATCACCTTGGGATCTTGGTTGGGGATCAATCGGCAGCTAACCTTAGCCATGGCCCGATTGGGGAGGACCGTTTTGGCCCCTTGACCAGTGTACCCGGAGAGGAGCCCGTTGATCTCAAGTGTGGGTCGGGCCGTGCGTTGCTCGAGCGGTGAGTAGCCCGTCTCTCCGGAGAGTCCCGGAACACCGAGGTCTGAGCGAAACGCTTCATCGTCAAAGGGAAGCGCGGCATAAGCTTCGCGTTCTTCAGCGGAGAGGTCGAGAACCTCATCGTAGAATCCAGGGACCAAAACTTTTTCCTCATCGTCCTTGAGTTGACTGAGGATTCGACAAAGTTCCAGCGCCGGGTTGGGAACCGCGCCGCCAAAAACTCCTGAATGGAGATCGCTATCTGCGCCCTTAAGGTCGATCTGTAGATACGTGAGGCCTCTCAGTCCATAGACGATGCTCGGTTGACCGGGCGCGTACATGGCGCTGTCCGAGACCACTAAGACGTCGGCCGCCAATAGCTCTTTATTCTTTTCCAAGAAGGGGGCCAGATTGGGACTTCCGATCTCTTCTTCACCTTCGATGAGGACCTTGACATTAAGGGGGAGGGTCCCGTCCTGCTCCAGGAGGTTGGCAATGGCCTTGATGTGACAGAGGAACTGTCCCTTGTCGTCGGTGGCGCCTCGAGCGTAGAGCTTGCCGTCGCGCTCGGTAGGTTCGAAAGGCGGGCTTGACCATAGCTCGATGGGGTCTTCGGGTTGGACGTCATAGTGACCGTAGATGAGAGCCGTCGGCAGGGTGGGGTCGACAAGAAATTCGCCGAAGACGACGGGGTGTCCCGGAGTTTCGTGGAGGGCTACCTGCAAGAGCCCGGCCTCGGTCATCTGCCGAGCCACTTCTTGGGCGCAAAGACGCACTTGGCTGGCCCTGGCCGGATCTGTGGAGACGCTGGGAATCGCCAAAAGGGTCTTGAGATCGTCTAGGTAGGCTTCCTGCTTAGTTTTGGAACTAGGTTGACTCACGTGGTGACTCCTTCGATGACGTTAGCCCGAATTCGGACCGGGAGTCTCTTAAGGGCGCTATTCTCGAGATCCTGCAGGAGCAACCGCTGTCTTCTTTTGCGGAGAACCGTTGAAGCCGGAAGCGTTCTTGTGTCCGCCTCCCCCCGCCTTGCGCGCCAACTCCGCGACGTCGAAATCCCCGATGGAGCGCAGCGACCAACAGGGCTCGCCCGCTCTGTCGAAGTGGTAGGCGGCGGCGAACGGGCATTCAGGGTGCAATGAGCAGAGTCTGTTCGCGATTTCGCTACGAAATTCGGTGGCGTTCACAACCGGCACGCTATAGCCAAAAACGTCTTGGATGCGGGCTCGTGTGACGGCTTGCGCGACGATCTGTTCCTGCAGTCGCAGAAGTGCGACTCCCTCAAGTTTAAGGTGGTCAACTTGAAGTTGATCCCAAATTTCAAAGTTCATGGGATAGGAATGCAGAGCGATGGTGACTTCGGGGCTCTGCTCAAGCCGCCAGAGCCAGAGATCTTTGTCTTCAATGTAAGCCAAAAGCTCGGGTAGGGCCGTTTGGGGGTGCCAGTACTCCCAGGCCATTCGAGCTCCCGATTTGTCCATGTCAAACTCGGCGAAGGGAAGGCCTTCAAGTTCTTTTTGCGCGGTGGCGTGATGATCAAGGATCTTCAGGTCGGCCACGGAGCTCTGAATCTCTAAGATCGTCTCTCGCTTGTAGGAGAAGTCCACAATGGCGACTTTGGCATCCGTTGGCAGCGTGGGAGCGGGGTCTCCGTGCGCGACGGGCAGATACGTCGCGTTGTTTTGCAAGACTTTCCAAGCGGCGTAGGCGGCTCCGAAGCCGTCGGCACAGTCGGCGTGGTACAGGATATGGGAGACCTCTGTCGGCTTCATGGAGGAGGCTTCTTCTTTTGAGGGTTCAGCCCTGTCGAGGAGAGAAGAAGGAAAACTGCCTTACAGGTGTTCCACGTAAACCCGGGTAGCAAACTCGAGACGTTGTCCGAATTCCCCGGCGTCGAGTTCCACGCGACTAGGGTACCCTGGATAGGGATCGCGAAGCACGACTCGATGAATAATCGGAACGCCATTGGGCCCTTTGGAAAAATAGGCGGCGGTGAGGACGTAGGCGTGGCCGGTCGCGGCTCCACGAGCGCCGGAAAGCCCGATGATCAGCGGCCATTTGCGGTCGAGATCGTTGATGACCGTGGCGGGGTCGAGATTGTAGTTGTCGGCGTAGATGGCCGAGCGTCGGCCACGACTGTCGGGCGCCCAACCAGTAAGGGCTGCTAAGATCTGCTCTCCGCTGGCCGGGCGGTCGACTCCGGCTCCAAAGACTCGGGAGACAATGTCTTGCTGGTCCACGTACAGTCCGTGATAGTTGAGGACCATCTGAATACAGGCTGCCCAGCACCAATTCCCCATGCGTTGCTTGCCAGCAGATTCAGGGGCGGCGAACTCAGAAAACTCGTCAGATTTCACCCCGGCGATGAACATTCCGGAGCTTCCGAAGGGCACAGTGTCGGCTTGAGCGGACGGACCCGCCGATAAGAACAAGAGACTCATCAACAAAGCGCTAAGGCTTGCCCTTGCAGTTTTGAAAAGGTTCATTACGCTATCCATCCCATATCCATCTCTTCGGTACAACCTCTGAAGTTCCTCATAGTTCCTGGAAGGGCCCCGCCCTTTGCTTCTCCTGGCGGGAGAGGAGAGGCCGGAAGGGTGGTGAATTTCGTTCAACATGAAGAGCCTGATGAAAAAAGCAAGAGGTCTGCTTGCCAGTTCCCGAAGTGCGGTGTTTCGACGAGGGTCTCCGCGGGTCGGAGTCGAGAAGAGAAAGTTAAAGCGAATGGCCTGCCACCAGTCCTTTGTTTGCACGAGCAGCGATGGGGCTTGGCCGGTCACGGTGATCGACTTGGGATTCGGCGGCTTTAAGATTCGTTCGGAGTCCTCCGTAGGGGAGCGCGGCGAACTTTTGCACATGCGGCGGGTCGCCACCGACCTTACCAAGAAATTGGGCGGTTCGTATACCACGGGGGTGGTCGTTCGAGTGGCTTGGACGAAGTCCGACGAAAGCGGTTGGGAAACAGGTCTCTATCTTCCCGCCGCGCCGGGATCCATGAGGATCCGATGGTTTCGGGAACTGCTCTCGGAGCTCGGACTCGATGAGACCCAGGTCTTTTCAAAGCGAGAGAACCGCAGACATATCTGTCGACTCCCCGCGACCTTCACAACCTATGATCGTTCACCGACCGAGGGAATGCTGCTGGATTTGTCCTCCGGTGGAGGTCTGCTCGCCACTCGTGAGCCGATGAAGCTCGGTGAGAGCGGAAGCTTCAGCGTCCTTTGGGGCGTCAGGCGTCTGCAGGTACGGGTTTCCGTAGTGGGGGTGCGGGCGAACACTGGTCCAGACCCCGGGTTGGGTTGGCAGCACTCTGTCCGTTTCGAGGAACCCATCGAGGAGTCGCAGGCCCGAATCCTGGCAAAATGGCTGGAAGAACTCGCCATTGATGCCTGAGAACGGTGTGCGGCGGCTATGCGAGGTCGCTTCGAGAGTCGCACTTGTTTGTCGATTTCTTGATGACCTATCGACTCCGGGCTCGTCGGATCAAGGCGCGGAGGAAGGCTTCCCCGCGGCGAGCGTGATCAAGATCGGGATCATGTCGGCTCTCGTCAACGGAGTGGTCAACGGAGACTGGAAACTTTCGGATCGACTTACCATCTCGGCCGAGCAGCAGGTTGGTGGGGCGGGGGTGCTTTTCGAGTTGGAACCCGAGCGAGATTTCAGTTTGGCGGAACTTTGCCGGCTAATGATGGTGGTCAGCGACAACACGGCTTCCAATGCCCTCGCTCGACTGGTCGGCCTTGAGAGATTGACGAGCTTCTGGGGAGAGCGCGGCTACCAGTCTTCGATGAAGCGCTTTTTTATGGAACCGGCAACCCCTAGTCGAGACAATCAGACCACAGCGCTGGGAATTGCGCGAATGCTCCGCGACCTGTATCTCGGCAGCGACCTCGATGAAGATTTAAAGGGGTTTGCCCTGGGCTGCTTGCGCCGCCAGCAGTATCGAGAAAAGATCCCGCGGATGTTACCGCACGATCTGCTCGTTGGTCACAAGACCGGCGAATTGGATGGAGTGCGACATGACGCAGCCGTGATCGAAACGGAGCGTCCCTATGTGCTGGTTGTGCTTACCGCTGAAGGAGCGGTGCCCTGGCTGGTTGACGACGCCATCGCGGCGGTCTCTTTTGGTCTCTTCAAGGGCTTCGCTAAATCGCGCTGAAGGCTTCTCCATGAGTTTTAGAAGTGGCTTTATAGCTCTCGTAGGTAAACCAAATGTCGGGAAGTCGACATTGGTGAATAGATTGGTTGGTCGCAAGGTCGCGATCACCTCAAACAAACCCCAAACGACCCGGCAAAGGATGTTGGGGGTTCTCCACGGCGATGACTTTCAGGCTGTCTTGGTAGACACTCCGGGTATCATGATTGCGAAAAATCGGCTGCACAAGAAGATGGTGTCTACGGCCGGCCATGAGGCTAGAGAAGCCGACATGGTTCTCTGGTTGGCGGAACTGACACACCGACCCACTGCTGAGGACGAGAACGTGGCCCGCATGCTCGCCGATGTGGCAAAAAAGCGTCCCGTCTGGTTGGTGCTGACCAAGTCCGACAAAACGGCCGACGGAGTCGCTCAGGCTTACGCCGAGCTTTTTCCGTTCGTCCACAAGACGTATGAACTTTCAGCGAAGAGCGGGGTCGGAGTCCCGGAGCTGTTTTTCGACCTCGTGAAGACTTTGCCGGAAGGTCCCGTCTTCTTTCCACCGGACCAGGTGTCAGAGCAGAATGACAAGATGTGGCTAGGGGAAGTTTTGCGAGAGAATGTTCTGAAGCTCACTCGCCAAGAGATCCCTCATTCCGTGGCGGTCACCATCGAGGAACTCCGCCCGGCGAAAGGCGATTCCGATGGACTCTATGGTCGGGCCATTCTCTATGTCGAAAAGGAAAGCCAGAAGCGAATTTTAGTTGGGAAAGACGGCAGTCTTCTCAAGCGGGTGGGCACGGAAACTCGTAAAGAATTAGAGACAACCTGGGGAAAGAGTCTTTATCTTGACCTCTGGGTTAAGGTCAAAAGCGATTGGCGCGAGCGTGAGGACTGGCTTCGAATCTTCGGATACTGACGCTAGCTCTCCGCCCGTCGTTTGGTGGACATCGTGTACACCATTGGCTCCTTTCACGCATCAGCGAGAAGCGAGAGGAGGAGCCTCCGGGTGAGACGAACGGCCCCCTCCTGTAGGTCAAAGGGAAAGGTGAAATGATGATTACAACATATGAAGCGCTTGGAATGGTTGAGACAAAGGGGCTTGTAGCTATGGTTGAAGCCGCCGACGCCATGGTGAAGGCCGCCAATGTCAAGTTGATAGGCTACGAAAAGATCGGTGCGGGGTACGTCACCGCGCTCGTTCGTGGAGATGTGGCCGCGGTTCGTGCGGCTACCGACGCTGGAGCCAGCGCGGCCAGACGGGTTGGCGAGTTGATCGCTGTCCACGTGATTCCTCGTCCCCACAAAGATCTCGACGACGTTCTTCCCATCGCACCGCCGATGCAAAAAGTCGGCAAGTAGGACTAGGTCTCGGAATTCGGACGAGCGGTTAACACTGTGGACCGTTTGGTAGAAGCCATCACCGAGCTTGTCGTTCGTGAACTGGAAATGTCTCCGGGTCGCGAATCGCAAGTCTTGAGCGAGCGCCCTGCCGACGGGCCTACGTCCCTCGTGAGGAATCAGCGACCTAAGGTCCTGATTGTTCCGGGAGCGGATGCGGTCCCCGCCGAGCTATGGGCGGCCGTTTCCGTTGACGACTGTAGGCCGTCGGTCTTGGTTGCGAGCGAATTCCGGCAAGACGAGCTTCCGGCATCTTCAGGTTCGTGGCCCATCGAGTCGCGAAGCAGAGGTTGGTCGAAGGTGGTGGCGGATTACTCCGCCATATGTTTGGTGGGCCCCGACCTCAGTGTGCTCGGGTCCCTGTCCAACTTCGGAGGTGGCGGATCTGCCCAGGCTAAGGTCGCCATCGCGGGCTTGGCGTCCGGTCAACCAGTTTTCGTCGATCACTCCAGCTTCGAGCAGATACGACGTCACAGCGCCCGACTGGCGCCCGGCTTTGTCGGGCGGTTCGAGGATTGTTGGCGAATCGTTGCATCTTTCGGGGTGGAGTTCGGTGGCGCTCAGGAGCTTTCCAAGTTCCTGAAGCGACTCTCTGGTCCGTCATCAATGCGCTCGCCAATCGAACGAAAAAGCGGGCGGGACGTGGTCACCACCGAAGATGTGGTCGCCGCTCGTGAGGCGGGGCACAAATCGTTGCGGGTTGGACTCGGCGCGATTGTGACCCCTTTAGCGAAGCACCAAGCCGAGGAGTGGGGTATAGAGGTGAAGTTTCAGTGACGCTAGGAAGAATCATAGGCACGGTCGTCTGCACTCAAAAAACTCCATCGTTGGAGGGGGTCACGCTCCAGTTGGTCCAGCCTCTGTCGGCTCTCAACGTGGAGAGCGACGGCAAGGTGCTGGTGGCTATCGACGCTATTGGGGCGGGACCGAACGAAGTCGTTCTTTTGGCTTCCGGGTCGTCGGCGCGGCAGACGGCGGTGACAACGAACACCCCGTGCGATGCTGTGATTATGGCGATTGTGGACAGTATCGAAGTGGATGGAAAGCAAGTCTTCCGGAAAGGGAGAGAGAACTGATGGATATCGATCGTGATCTCATCAAGAAAATCGTGGCGGAGGTCGTCAAGCAGCAGCTTCAAGGCACGTCTGAAGGACAAGGCCGCTTGCGAGAGACAGTGCACGTCGAAGCTGGTCGTGATGGGATCTTCACCACCAGTGACGACGCCGTGGCTGCCGCCGAGAAGGCTTTCCTCCAGTGGCAGAGCGTCTCTCAAGAGGTGAAGGCTGCGTGCATTGAAGAGATGCGAGTGGTGTCTCGTGGGGCGGCGAAAAGCATGGCTGACCTCGCCGCAGCCGAAACAGGTTTGGGTCGCGCCGAAGATAAATTCCAGAAGAATCTTTTGCAGGCCAATAAAACGCCGGGGCTCGAGGATTTGAAGCCTCGTGTTTTTACCGGAGATCACGGATTGTCACTGGTAGAGAATTCTCCCTTCGGAGTGATCGTCTCAGTGACTCCCACCACGAACCCTGTGGCGACTATCATCAATAACGGGATCTCTATGGTCTCCGCTGGCAACAGCGTTGTGTTCAATCCGCACCCTCGGGCAAAGGGTTGCTCGACCAAGATGATTCAACTCCTCAATCGGGCCATCGTGAAAGCCGGAGGGCCGAACAATCTCTTGACCTCTCTGGCGGAACCGTCGATTCAGACGTCACACCAGTTAATGGCCCATCCGAGAGTCCGTTGCCTGGTGGTCACGGGCGGACCTGGTGTTGTTCAAGCGGCCATGAAAAGCGGCAAGAAAACTATCGCCGCGGGCCCGGGAAACCCACCAGTCGTGGTCGACGAGACCGCTGACCCGCGTTCGGCGGCACGTCACGTGGTTGCTGGGGCGTCGTTCGACAACAACGTGATGTGCACTTGTGAGAAGGAAGTCCTGATCGTCGAAAGTCAATTTCGAGCTTTCAAGGAGCAGATGGTGGCCGCCGGATGCTTCGAACTGAATCCACGTCAACTCGATGAATTGACGAAAGTGATCTTCCCGTCGCCTCCCGTGGGTCAGACAAAGTTAACTCTCAATGCCGATCTCGTCGGGCAGCACGCCAGTGACATCGCGAAGATGATCGGTTTGGATCTCCCTCGGGAAACGCGACTTCTGATCGCGGAGACGGATTTTGAGCATCCGTTGGTGCTCAAGGAACAGATGATGCCGGTCTTGCCCCTGGTGCGCTGTCGAAGTGTTGACGAAGCGATCGACCGTGCCGTCAAGGCTGAAGGGGAGCGATATCACACCGCTGTGATTCACTCCAAGAATATCGACAATCTTTCGCGTATGGCAAAGGTGATGAACGCGAATATTTTTGTAAAAAATGGCCCCAATTTCGCGGGGCTCGGGTTTGGCGGTGAAGGTCACACCACGATGACCATCGCCGGAACGACTGGAGAGGGAATCACCTCCGCTCGGACCTTCACCAGGGAACGGCGCTGCGCCATCATCGACCATTTTCGGATTTTGTAAGAAGGAGATATGAGCGTGAAAGTTCTCATCGGAGCCGACCACGGAGGATACGACCTCAAGACGGAGTTGATCGCCTGGTTCAAAGAAAAAGGAATCTCTTTCTTAGACTACGGGACCCATACCGCGGACCCGGTTGACTATCCCGATCTGGCCCTACTTGTTGCTCAGGGAGTCGCATCGGCGCCCGACGAATACATCGGTATCGTCATTGATGGGGCCGGGTGCGGAAGTGCGATCACTGCGAATAAGGTCCCTGGGATCCGAGCCGCGGCTTGTTATTGCACCTTCACGGCCAAGAATTCTCGTCAGCACAACGCGGCCAATGTCTTGTCGTTGGGTTCCAAGGCGGTAGGTGCGGAGAACGCCAAAGAGATCGTGGCGGCCTTTCTGAACTCCGAATTCGAAGGCGGTAGGCATTCCCGCCGCATCGAGAAGATTGTCGCCATCGAGCATCGCTTCGCCAAGGATGCCCCTTAGTGGTCGCGTGTTCCTAGGCATCGTGCGGGGCACCGTAGTCGCCAGCCACAAACTGGCTGAGCTGGAGGGCGCGATCTTTAGGATTGTCCAACCGGTCGATGAGGCCGAACAGGCCAGCGCTCCCCTTATGGTTGCGGTCGATAACATCTGCAGCCGGGCTGGCGACCTCGTCTACCTTGTCAAGGGCAAGGAAGCGATTATGCCTTGGACCCGGTCAGACATGGTTCCTATAGATGCCGCCATTGTCGGGCTGGTCGATGGTCTGGATCGATGATCTTTTCGAAGGTCGTCGGGACCGTTTGGGCCACCGAACGGGTGTCGTCCATTCAGCAGGGTTCCTTTAAGCTAGTGGCCCCGTGTGTGCCTGGCACCGGTGAGCAGACCGGACCGGCGATCATGGCGGTTGATCTCGTGGGTTGCCGTAAGAACGATCAGGTTTTGGTGGTTTACGAAGGAAGCTCCACGAGGTTTGCGTTAGAAGATTCGCAAACCCCTTGCGAGGCCATCGTGGTAGGTATTGTGGATAGATTAGACATGGAGGAGACGGAGTAATATGGATATCGAAAGCTTGGTCAGTCGGATCACGAAAGAGGTCCTCAAAGAAGTCGGACAGTCGTCGCTTGGCACCGGCGACCGAATGCCTCCTTCTCTCGGCGGTCAGAGCGCGGATGCTTCTTCTTCGCAAACCAAAGATGGCAAAACGTGTTTGCTTCGCACTACCGGAGAGTGTGCGGGAGTGGGTTGCTGTGCGGAACTCGTTCCCGGACACGTCCGCAAAATCGTCGGCGAGGGTGCTGACCGGATCGGTAATCGACTCGGCGGCGTGGTCTCTGCTTCCGATATCGCTGCCCGCATAGACCATACACTGTTGAAAGCTGACGCGACATCGGATGAAGTGCGAGAACTTTGTAAAGAAGCGCGCGAGCATCTCTTCGCCTCGGTCTGCATAAACCCAGGTTTCGTAGCTTTGGCCGCGGACCTTTTGCGGGGGTCTTCCGTGAAGGTCTGCACCGTTGTGGGGTTTCCCTTGGGCGCCACCACAACTTTTTCCAAGGTTGCCGAAACCAAGGACGCGGTAGCCAATGGTGCTGACGAGATCGACATGGTCATCAACATCGGCGCTCTCAAGAACTGCGAAGACCATCTCGTGGAGGAGGACATGCGTGAGATCGTGAGGGCGGCCAGTGGACGAATCACAAAATCGATCTTCGAGACGGCGCTCCTGTCTGACGACGAAGTTGTGCGCGCATGTCGAATGGCCAAACGGGCCGGGCTCGATTTTGTAAAAACTTCCACGGGCTTCGGGCCCGGTGGCGCGACTGTCCATCACGTCGCCTTGATGCGCAAGACCGTAGGGCGTTCGATGGGGGTAAAGGCCTCCGGAGGTGTCAGGGACCTTGAAACCGCTCAACAGATGGTTGATGCTGGTGCGACTCGGATCGGCGCCAGCGCTTCCGTAAAGATCGTTCGTGGTGAGCAAGGAACTGACAGCTACTGAGCGAGACTCGTCACGAAAGGTTTTTGCTCCTAAAGCGTCAAGCGCTGGGTGAAAGAGACGACCTTCTGGTCTGTTTCGGTTTGTATTCTGGCAGGTTTTCGGCTGTTGTTCGGGGCTCTCGGACGGCCAAAAGTCGGGTTTCTGGTCTTTTGGAACCACCCGTCGAATTGACAGGCCTCGTTCGCGCGGGCTCCCCCGCAGGGTTGGATCGAGTGAGCGAGATTCGCCTCAGTCGCGCTTTCTCGGGTTTGAGGTCGAGTCTCGACCATCTGCTAACGGCTGGATTTTTGGGACGTCTTTTTCTCGAGTGCCTTCCGGAAAAGGCTCCCGACGAAGAGCTTTATGAACTGCTTGGCCTCTTATATGAGAGGCTCGCCGAGGGAACCGCAGTGCGCACCACAGCGTTGGTAGCTCAAGACCGGTTGCTTTCCACTCTAGGTTTCGAACTCGGTCTTCTCGGGTGTGTTGTTTGCGAGGCAAGAGATGTGCGGGGGTTCTCCGCCGTTCATGGCGGTCTTCTGTGTAAGGACTGTGTTCGTGGAAGGGGGGCGCTGGCGCTTTCTGAACCGGCAGTGAGTGCGCTGCGCGAGATTCGACACCTGCGTTTGGGGCGCGCGGACCTCGCGTTGCTACCTGAAGTGACGCGAGAGATAGGAAGAGACTATAAGATGCAGCTACAAGAGCACCTAGGAGTCTCAGGGCGAGTTTTTCGCCCCGTGTTGCCTTCCCGATCGACGTTAGGAGCGTTAGATGAGGAGGGGCCTAAGACATGATGCTTGGAGTGGATCACGGAAAAAAGCGAGTAGGAGTTTCTCTTTCGGATCAGTCGCTTCGGATCGCCCTGCCTTTGGAGGTTCTGCCGGGAAAGGACCGATTTGTCCTTTTGAATCGCTGCGCGGACCTGGTCGCTCAGCACGGAGTGACCTGTGTGGTCGTCGGCCACCCGTTGACGCTTATGGGGGAGGTGGGAGCACAAGCACGTTCGGCCGAGGAGTTCGCCCAGCGTTTGCGTCATCGCCTCGGGGAGAAGGTCGACGTTCTGCTTTGGGATGAGCGCTTGACCTCCAAGGAAGTCGATCGAGCCCGGCCGAGCGGGAAAAGCAAAGCGTCCAAGGATGGAACCCGCGATCTGATGGCGGCGGTTCTCATTCTGCAAAGTTTTCTTGACAGGAAGGCCAACGAACGAGGCGAAACGGGTGCCCCGTGAAGGCGCTTCTGTTTTTTGTTCGACTCGGCATTCTCGCGGCTCTAGTATTGGGAGTCGGGGTGTTTTGGTTTGTGAAAGAAGTTTCCGTCCCGGCTTCATCCACGGCGAAGCCGGTGGTTTTTGAAGTGAAACCGGGGGAGAGCGGGCGCAGTGTCGCCGACGCCTTAGAGGCGAAAAAGCTCATAACCAACGCCATGGCTTTCCGGCTATTGCTCACTTTTCAGGAGAAGCGGGAAGGGGCCACCTTGCGCGTTGGCCACTACTCTGTCGACCCCAAGCAAGATATTAAAAATGTTCTGGCAGGTTTGTTGAGCGGTGAGACCCTGACCCGAAAAGCGACCATTCCTGAAGGCTATACTTTGGAGCAAACGGCCAATAGCCTCGAAAAGCAGGGAGTCGTCGAGGCCGAAGCTGTTTGGCAGGCGCTCACCGAGAAAGATCTCAATCTTGAGTGGGAGTTCCCCGATAAGCTTGAGGGTTACTTGTTCCCCAGTACCTATGAGTTTCCATGGGAATGCACGGGAGAGCAGGCGGTCCGTCAAATGACCGGCCAGTTTAGGACCACGTTCGAAGAGTTGTGGAAGAAGCACAAGAAAACGGCGCCGTTGGGAGTCCGAGAGACAGTCATCCTGGCGTCATTGGTGGAGCGAGAGGCTCAGGTAGCGGCTGAGCGCCCAACGATCGCCGGCGTTTACCTGAATCGCATCAAAAAGGGAATGAAGCTAGAGTGCGATGCGACCGTGCAGTTTGCTCTCGGCAAGCAAAAGGCCGTCTTGCTGTATAGCGATCTCGAGATCGCTTCCCCTTACAACACCTATCGATACCCGGGCCTTCCGCCCGGCCCGATCTGCTCGCCGGGCGCGGCCAGTCTGGAGGCGGCCCTTCATCCTAAAAAGAGTGACTATCTTTTTTATGTGCGCAATGACGTCAAGAATGACGGCAGTCACGTGTTTGGTCGCGATTACAGCGAGCATCAAGCAAACATTTATAAGTATCAAAAGTAAAACCAAGGAACTTCGACGTTCGTTAAACAGACTGTCGCGCAGATTTGGCGACAACATAAGAATATGAGGATGGCCAGTTGAAGACATTTGTTGTAGGAGTTGCAGGAGGGACGGGGTCTGGAAAGACGACCGTCGCGCGTAAGTTGGTGGACGAGTTCCCGGATCAGCCTGTTCGTCTAATTCCTCAGGACGCTTATTATCGTGACCTTGGTGATCTTCCGCTGGAAGAGCGAATGCTGGTCAACTACGATCATCCCTTGGCTTTCGACAATGAATTGCTCGCCCGACATTTGGACGACTTGACCGCGGGTCAATCCATAAGGCAGCCGATCTATAACTACCACACGCACTCGCGCTCTGAAGATACCGTGGAGGTTAAACCGGCAGCCATTTTGTTGGTCGAGGGAATCATGGTGCTCGAAGATATTCAGTTGCGAGAGCGTATGGATATCAAGGTCTACGTCGACACCGATGCTGATGAACGTTTCATTCGGCGACTGAAGCGCGACTTGATTGAACGCGGGCGATCCATCGATTCTGTTATCGATCAATATCTCTCCTCTGTGCGTCCAATGCATTTGCAGTTTGTGGAGCCCACAAAGCGCTATGCGGATGTCATCGTGCCCCAAGGTGGGGCAAATCATGTCGCCATCGACCTTCTTGCCTCTAAAATCCGCGCAATCCTCAGCCTGGCCGACGCTAAGATGGCCTAGTTTTGCCAGAACAGAGGAAATCGATCCAGGCTATGGAAAACCTCCATGTAAGAATTTGTCCGTAGCTGGACGCAGTCGCCCAACAGTTTTTCGCCCCTGAGGCGAAGGTCGTAACTGCAAAAAAAACATCTATTGGAGTCATGGAATGCTCGCAAGCTCTAGAGAAGAGTTAGGCTCGTTACTGGTTGAAGAGGGCTTCATCACGACGAGGCAGCTAGATAAGGCTGTCGAAAAGTCTGAGAATTCAGGCGATAATCTGCAAAAGGTCTTGATCTCCATGGGGTTCGTGACCGAAAAAGACGTCGTTCAGACGCTCGGTGCGAAAATGGGGGTCAGTTTCGTTGACCTCGAGCAGATGCAACTCGACCCTGAGTTGGCTCGCTTGATTCCTGAAGACTTGGCGCGTCGTTACAAGGTTGTTCCTATTGCCCAAGACGACCAAAACAAACTGACCCTCGCAATGATGGACCCTAGAGATGTGTTGGCGACCGATGATATCAGTTTGATCACGGGATTCAATATTAGCCCTGTCATCGCGACAGAAGAAGCGATTCTTAAATCGATCAATCAACAGTACGGTGTGACCGACCTTGTAGAGGTTGAGGAGACCGTGAAAGATATCTCGGCCCAAGATTTTGGGAACATGGATTTCGAAGACGATATGGACGAGGAGATCGCGCTTGATAAACTCAAGGAGATGGTTGACGAAGCGCCCATTGTACGCGTTGTAAACTTGATTATCTCTCAGGCGATCAATGATAAGGCGTCCGATATTCATATCGAGCCGGAAGCTAAGACTGTGCGAGTTCGCTATCGAGTGGACGGTGTTCTTCACGAAGTGATGAGCCCGCCAAAGCACATTCAGGCTCCGATGGTCAGTCGTATTAAGATTATGGCGAATATGGACATCGCCGAGCGGCGCGTCCCGCAGGACGGGAAGATCCACTTGACCCACGACGGTCGGGAGTTCGACCTTCGTGTGTCGACGATTCCGACGGTTCACGGCGAAAAGACCGTGATGCGTATTCTTGATAAGAGTAACGTCATGTTGGGTCTCAATAAGTTGGGGTTCTCTCAAAGCAACTTAGAGCTCTGGGAAAGCATCGTCGACAAGCCTTATGGAATGTTGTTGGTAACGGGGCCGACCGGTTCCGGGAAATCGACCACGCTGTATTCTTGTCTCAACAAGCTGAATTCGGGTGACCGCAACATCATTACGGTCGAGGACCCGGTCGAGTACCAGATTCAGGGGATCAATCAAGTTCAGACCAACAATAAGGCCGGTCTGACGTTTGCGTCGGCGCTGAAGTCCTTCTTGCGGCAAGACCCAGATATCATCATGGTGGGTGAGATTCGTGATGGTGAGACGGCGAAGATTGCGGTCGAAGCCGCGCTGACCGGTCACTTGGTGCTTTCCACTTT
This sequence comes from Candidatus Xenobia bacterium, assembly GCA_037968995.1. Taxonomy (GTDB): domain Bacteria; phylum Vulcanimicrobiota; class Xenobia; order Xenobiales; family JADMJV01; genus JAEXNA01. The sequence goes on along the minus strand of JBBKWP010000261.1, from coordinate 10,661 downwards.
GCATACGAATGACGCGACCGGCGCGATTTCCCGACTGACTGAGATGGACGTTGAACCGTTCCTCGTCTCGTCGGCGCTCATTGGGGTCCTGGCACAACGCTTGGCGCGTTGCATCTGCCCTAACTGTAAAGAAGGCTACGCCCCCCCCGTGGAAGCTGTTCGAAAAATGGGCATGGCGATGTTTGGGGATTCGGATATTCAGTTCTACCGAGGGCGCGGCTGCGACCATTGCAAAATGACCGGCTATCGCGGACGTAGTGGGATTCATGAAGTTTTCGCACCGTCGGATAGGACCCGACAGTTGATGCTCAATCGAGCCTCGGCGACGGAAATTCGCCAAGCGGCTGTTGAAGAGGGTATGAAGACGATGCAGGATGACGGGCTCGAAAAGACGCTCAGTGGTGTGACCACGATGGAAGAGTGTCTGCGAGTCGTGTTTATTGAGTGATAAGTCGCCTTAAGTCCGTGAAGTCAACAAGGTTGTCGCGAGGATTGAAAAGGTTGCTCTTTCGAGCAGATATCCCGGAGTCGATACCGAAGGACGCTTCAAGACGGGTGAGCGACGGTAGAAAGAGGATGGAAATTTTATGGCATTAGCGCAGACACTGAGATTTACGATGGACGATTTGCTACGTCTCGTCGTGGAAAAAGGGGCTTCAGATCTGCACCTGACCGTAGGTTTGCCTCCGGTTTTCAGGATCAATGGAAAGCTCGTTCCGACCGAATACGCCCGCATGTCTCCGGAGGAAACCAAGCGTCTCGTCTACTCGATTCTCAATGACAAGCAAAAAGAGAAGTTTGAGAAGACTTGGGAGCTCGATTGTTCTCACGGGGTTCGGGGGTTTGGCCGTTTTCGTGTCAACGTCTACCGCCAGCGTGGGGCCGTGGGCTGTTGTCTGCGAGCGATCTCTAGTCGAGTGATGCAGCGTGAAGAACTCATGCTTCCGCCCATTGTGGAGTCTATCGTTAATCGTCAACACGGATTGATTCTCGTAACCGGTGCGACTGGGGCGGGCAAGTCCACGACCCTGGCCTGTATGTTGGATACCATCAATCGAGAGAAGAAGTTCCACATTATCACTATTGAAGATCCGATTGAGTACATGCATCCTCACAAGATGTCTATGATCAATCAGCGGGAGGTCGGCCAAGATACCCAGAGCTGGGCTAACGCGCTTCGGGCAACCTTGCGTGAAGACCCTGACGTCATCTTGGTGGGCGAGATGCGAGACCAGGATACCATCCAGGGCACGATGACGGCGGCCGAAACGGGGCACCTAGTGTTCTCGACGCTTCATACTTCGGATGCTGCTCAAACCGTCGACCGGATAGTCGATGTTTTTCCTCCGCATCACCAGCACCAAATTAGGGTTCAGCTTTCGAGCGTACTGGAAGCCGTCTTTTCGCAGCAGCTTGTTACGAGAGCGCGCGAAGATGGTCGAATTCCGGCCGTAGAAGTTCTTATAGCGACACCCGCCATGAGAAACCTTATCCGTGAGGGCAAGACTCACCAGATTTACAATGCGATTCAGACAGGCGGGTCTATGGGAATGCAAACTATGGAGCAATCCCTGTTTGAATTAGTGAAGAAACGAATGATAACGCCTGAAGAGGCGATGGACTGTACAATGCATCCTGAAGATCTAAAACGAATGTTGGATCAGAGGAAAGCTTAGAAAAGTTTCGAAACTCGGATGATAGGGTCGGGAGTCGTCTAGCGACTTGCCTGCTTAAGAAAGGAGAACAAGGATATGAGCATGTTGTGGTGGCTTGTCCCGTTGGCAGTAATTGTTGCCGGACACTTAACGAAAATCTAAATTGTATTGTTGTATGTGTATGAGAGTAATGACACCTAGGGAGGTTGGCGCGGATGCCAGTATTTACCTATGAGGCGAGGGACCCAAGCGGTCAGCGAGTCAAGGACACAATTGATGCACCTAACCGTAAAGCCGCGACGCAGCGTCTTCAGGAGCAACGCCTCACGATCATCTCGCTGGATGAAAAAGCGGGTGGCGGCGGCAGTGGCAACGTCAGCGAATTTCTTGATCGGTTTAAGAGAGTTAATGAACAGGCACTGACAGTTTTTAGTCGCCAGTTCGCGACAATGATCAACGCGGGTCTCGCGATGGTTCGTTGTTTAGATATTTTGTCGGAGCAAACCGAAGACAAGAAGTTGCAGGCTACCCTCGACCAAGTTCGGCGCGATGTGGAAGCGGGTCAAACTTTGTCCGCGGCTTTGGCCCGCCATCCTACGGTATTTTCAACTCTCTATATCAGTATGGTTAAAGCTGGTGAGATGGGTGGTGTTCTTGACGAAGTTCTAGAGCGTCTCGCCGGATTCATGGAGAAGGATTTCTCTCTTAAGAAGAAGGTGAAATCAGCACTGACTTACCCGGTCGTTATCTTGGTGATGGCGTTGGGTATCGTATTCTTTCTGGTGACTTACATTTTGCCAACGTTTGTAGAGTTGTTCAAGGGAATGAACCTGAAGCTTCCTTTGCCAACGAAGATTTTGATCGCCGTTACCGAAGGGGCGCGTAACCCCTTGATTGTGGTGCCGGCTTTTGGTTTATTAGTCGTCGGCGGCATCGGAATGGCCAAGTATATCAACACTCCGGTGGGAAGGAAGCAGTTCGACTTGCTGAAGTTGAATATTCCTGTTTTCGGACTTCTCACTAAAAAAGTTTCCATCTCAAGGTTCTGTCGAACTTTGGGCACCTTGCTCAGCTCCGGTGTTCCGATTATGCAGGCCTTGGAGATCGTCGGTAAAGCGTCCGGCAACGAGATTATCGCAATGACGGTAACGAAGGTTCGAGAGAGTATTCGCGAGGGTGAGTCCATAGCGTCGCCACTTGGAGCGAGCGGATTATTCCCTCCAATGGTCACGCAAATGGTGGCGGTTGGAGAGGAGACGGGTAATCTCGATGCTATGCTCGGGAAGATCGCTGACTTCTATGACACCGAAGTCGAGTATCTTCTGGCGTCCTTAACGTCGATGCTAGAGCCGATTATGATTGTAGGGATGGGAGGGATCGTGGGATTTATCGTGATATCGGTATTCCTGCCGCTCTACCAACTTATCGGCAATCTCGGCTAGGTTATCTCCGATGAAGGAAGGGAGCGGTCATGACCGTTCCCTTTTTTTTTGGGTTTGTTGATGGACATTGAAGAGAGCCTTGATCCCGCAGAGAACGAGACCGAGCTTTTCTCCTTATATCGAGAGACAGGCGACCCTCAGTACAGAGATACAATTTTTTCTCGCTATCTCAAGATCGTTGATCTTGTCAGTCGCTCCTATGTTCGCGCGGGGGTCGCGGAGAAGGACGATCTTCTACAGGTAGGCTATCTCGGGCTGCTGGGAGCGATCGAACGTTTCGACACCAGCCGAAACGTTCGATTTGCGACCTATGCCAATCACTGTGTGGATGGCGAAATCCGCCACTTCTTGCGTGACAAGACGGAATCAATTCGCCGTCCCCGCTGGATGCGGCAACTCTCTCGTCAGGTTGCAATGTATCTCGAATCCTATCTCCAAGAGCATGCCAGCCTGCCTAACCTCAAAGAGATCTCCGAAGCTCTCAATGTCTCAGAGGAAGGCATCGTCGAGATTTTGAAGGTCAAGCAGCCTCTCTCGCTAGAGGATGAGCGGCACGGTCATCAGTTGTCCTCGGGTTCTATTAAGAGTCTTCGGCACGTCTCTTTTCAGTTGCCCATCGAAGACCGGATCGCCATGAGCCAGGCCTTCGAGCGTCTTATTGTGTTGGAGCAGAAGGTCGTCTTTTTATTTTTTGTTCGAGATCTGACTCAGAAGCAGATTGCAGGAGAGCTTTCGTTGTCTCCGCGCAAGGTTTCACGCCTGATGAGCAAGGCTCTGGCTCGATTGAGAGGGATGCTGGACCCCGAAGAGCCCTCAGATGTTAAAAGGAAATGAATAAAAAGTTAAGAAGTTGTGTCTCAGTCTCTGATACGTGGGTATAACAGAGATTGCGAAAGAGATTTCGTAACTTCAAAAGGAGGAAGCTAAATGCTTTCAAAAATCAGACGCAGAAGCGGTGGTTTTACTCTCATCGAGCTGATGATCGTTATCGCGATTATCGCCATCCTTGCAGCAATTCTTGTGCCTAACTTTATTCGTGCTCGTGCTCAGGGTCAGCTCACCGCTTGTAAGTCGAACCTCAAAAACATCGGTACGGCGATGGAGATGTATTCCACTGACTGGTCTGGGAAATATCCCAGTCCTATCGCCAACTCGAAGACCAAACTCACCCCTAACTACTTGAAAACCATCCCTACTTGCCCTGCGGCCGGTAAGGACACCTACACCTTCGGTACCCAATTCAACGGTTCTCCTGTTTATCAGGACTACTACTATGTTGATTGTGCCGGAAGTAACCACACTGCGGTTTCCGTAACCGGTAACTTTCCTGCGTACAACGGTATTCAGGGTCTTATCGAGCGTAACCCATAGGATAACGACTCAGCGCTAAGTGACGGCAGCTTCGGCTGCTCGATCTGCTTTGAATCGAAACTAAGAGCGACTGCTTCGGCAGCCGCTCTTAGTTTTTTTTGTTCGCTTTGCTAGTCCGGATAGCTGATTCTCACTTTAACGCTGTAGAGGCCGACGCTTGAGTGAGGTTGGTGGAGCAGGACATCGATTCGGTGGTGCGATCCGTTAGGTGGCCGCGCGGGTTTTGGGCTCAAGGTTTTAGTTTTGGCCAGCCCTTGCATACAAGGCACTCGAGTTAGACCGGGGCTGACCGCTGTGATGATGAAAGAAGCGGTTGAACGCTGTTGGCGAGACCGAGCCTCTCTTGACGGGCCTAAGGGGTCAGGCCAAGCCTCCCGTGGCAACCCCTTAGGGCTGGAAGCTCCCGGTGTCAATCAAGCCTGGGAATAGCAATGGTTCAAGGGGAGCCAGCAACGCTTCGACCCCAAAGACTTGAACTAGGATCGCAGCGAGAGCCATGAAGGTTCCGAAAGGAATTGGGTCTTTGCCTCCGCCCCCGCGTTGGGCGATGAGCAGCGGCACAGCGAAAAGTGCCCCAAGGAAAAATGAACCTAGGAAGGCCCAGAGGGCGCCGGCTGGGCCTAGGAACGCTCCGATGAGCGCGGCAAACTTAACATCCCCTCCTCCCATCGCCTCCTGTTTGGCGATCATAAGGCCGATCACTTGAATGCTCCAGAAGAAGGCCAAGCCGAATAACGCGCCGAGCAGGCTCCAGACCGGTGAAGGAATAGGGGAGTCTAAGAACTCCGCGAGTAGTGCTGGTTGGGGGACGTCGACCGCGAAGCTGAAGGCTAGTCCGACAAGAGCGCCCATAAGGTTGACTGAGTCGGGGATGATCCAGTGGTCATAGTCTACGAAAAAAACGACGAGGCAAAAGCAGAACAGGATGACGGTTTTCCAAAAGTCCGCAGTCAGAAAACCAAATTTGAGCTCGGATGCTAAGAAGAAGGCGCCCGTCAGAAGTTCTAAGGCGGCGTAGCGAATGGAGTATGAGCACCCGCAGTGCCGGCAGCGCCCACCGAGAACCAGGTAGGAGATTACGGGAAGGTTTAGCGACCAGTGTAGTGGAGTGTTGCAAGTTGTGCAGGCCGACGGTGGGGACACAATGGAACGGCCCAGCGGGAGTCGATAAATGACGACATTCAAGAAGCTCCCGATTAAGAGCCCAAGTGTAAAGGCCCAGAATGCGAACATCGGATCAAGAATTTCGTGGTCGATTTGCGAGAACAAAGACACTCCTCTTAGCGGTTGAGCGGCATCAGTCGCCTTGTGGATGATTTCTTTCGTCTCGGCAGGGAAGGGGGCCTCGTTGCGGTGGTCAACTTTCTTTTCGTCTGACTTCTGTCTGCAACGTGGCATTCCGCCAGTCTGCCCTTTTGGGCCACAAGGATTAGTAGAGGAAATCGGATCGGTGACGAGAAAAGCTCAGCCGAATGGCCGTGGGTCACCTTTGATGATATAGAGGAAGAAAGTTTGTCGAGCACGGCTCGATGGACAGAGGTTGTGTAAGTGGACTTCATTAGAAAGTTATTCCAGAAGACTCCCGACCAGGGAGCGATCGATATTGGCAGTAGTTTCGTAAAGCTTGCCGTCGTTGAGAAAAAGAAGACGGGCCCCCCTGAACTTCTTTACTTTTCGGTGGCCCCAACTCCGCCAATGACGATCAAAGATGGCTCGATTCTCGACGCTCAGACGCTAGGCGACACCATCGCTGGGCTCCTTCGGTCGAACGGGATTGATGCAAAAAAGTTTAAGCTGAACAGCGCTGTCGCTGGTCAACAGGTGGTCATTCGGCCAATCCCGATGACAAAGATGAAGCCGGAGGAAGTCCGGCAAGCCATTCGGTTTGAGGCAGAGCGATATCTTCCATACCCCGTGGCGGACGCGACGGTCTCAGGAACGATTCTTTCCGAAGACACAGGAGACGGACGGACCATGGAAGTTCTTCTGGTCGCAGTTCCTAATGAGATTGTTGAGGCGGCTAGAGAAGTCATTAAAATGGCTGAAGTGGAGCCGAGCGGTATCACTCTTGAGCCTCTCGCGTTGCAAAAAACGCTCCAGTTCTGCTTGGATGAAGAGGCTTTGAACGGTACCGTCGCACTGGTTAACATTGGAGCGTCCTTTTCGTCGATCAATATCTTTAGCGCACGTCTTCTCAGGCATAATCGTACGATTTCCATCGCCGGCAATTCCTTCACTAAAGCCATTGGTCAGAATCTGAACGTGTCGTTCGACGAAGCGGAGAAGATTAAGCGAGAAAAGGGTGTAATCAAGGTTGATGCATCTGAGGACGAGGTCGCTCCCGCCACTCAAAAGATTTTCAATCTCGTGGAGCCTGTTCTGAAGGAGCTCGTTACCGAAGTGCAGCGGTCGATCGATTATTATCGCTCTCGCTACAAAGACGGGACGATCGACTTCATTGTCCTTTCGGGCGGAACCGCCGCATTCAAAAATATAGATACATATCTTTCCAAAGAATTCAAAGTTAAGTGCGTTGTCGCTGACCCCTTCTCCAGTATGGATATAAGCAAGGTCAAAGGGATAACGAAGTCTGAACTTCGCGATTTGGCGCCGGGAGCCATGGTGGTTCTCGGGCTGGCTCTTTAGAACTGTTAAAAAGGTTGTGGTTTTTACATGGAGGAATCCCAATCAACCATGAGAATTGTTTGCGCTCATGGTGGAGGTTGTCGCTAAGCGCTTTTGCGACTTTTGAACGTCTAGTTCGAAAGAATCGAAAGTAAGCCAGAGCGGTTCACGAATCGACTTCGGTCGAGGGTCGGATTGACTCGAAAAAAGGCAACTTCCGTTTCATTCCATTAGGGAGGTGGGTTTGGCATATGCCAAATTTTAGGTACACTGGCTACCGCGCTGCTACGGTGTGGGCCATCGCACTTTTGATGACAACTTTCGCCTGGTCACAGCCGATGTCGACTGTAACCGGAGTAAAGGTGTCCCAAAAGGGTCAGATGCTCAACGTTGAAGTGGGAGCTAATGGACGAGTTCAGCATAGGTCAAAGGTGCTGACGAGTCCCCAGAAATTTATTGTTGTAGATGTATTTCCCGCGAAACTCAAGGACGGAGTCCCTGCCTCAACCGAGGTTAACCAGGGACTCGTCGAAAAGATTCGTGTTGCACAGTATACGGAGAACACTGTGCGGATTTATGTTGACGTGATCTCTCCGCCTGAGTTTAAGGTTATGACCGCGGCAGACGCTAAAGGTTTGACTGTTGCTATCAATACGAGCCAGATGGCTTCGGGGGAAACACAGAATGCCCCGACTGCCGCTGTCGTAGAGAAAGCACCCGTGAAACCCGTTGCGAAAGCTCCGGCCCCTCAGGTGCAACGAACGGCCCAGGCTCCTCGAGTCGCGCCGTCTACCAAGGTGCGACCCGTCGCCCCGACCCGACAAGTAGCTTATGAGGGCCAGGGAACTGCCCCGGTTTCAGCGCTTCGGGCTCGTAAGGCTCCGCAGCGCTCCAAGGTTCCCCAGCAGAAACTTGTGACTCTCGACTTTGTGAACGCAGACCTCGTCTACGTGCTCAAGGTTCTCGCCAAAGAGATGAATCGCAATATCTATGTTGGTCCGACTGTTCAAGGGTCTGTTACCGTGACCCTGAAGAACGTGCCTGTCGAAGGTGCCATGGCTCTAATCTTGCAGATGCAAGAAAACGAGTATGACTATAAAATCATCGACAACACGGTCATCGTCGCTCCACCAGACAAGTTGGCTGGAATCGCCGACGATATTTTCAACAAGGGCAAGTCTCCGGTTATTGCAAAAGATGCCGTTCGTATGGAGTATCTGCTCGAAGAAGCGCCTTCCGCTAAGGTTGTCGATTTCTTGCGAGGTCAGTACCCCGGGGTGGAGTTCACTCCTCATCCCACAATGAACGGGTTTTATGCACGTGGTTCCCGAGAGGACCTCTTGCAAATCAAGCGTGAGTTGGCCAATCTTGACCGAATCCCTGAGCCCCCGCCAGCACCGCTGCGCGAGTTCCTCTCGGTCAAGTATGGAAATCTCGATGAAGTTCGCGGACTACTGTCAACTCTCGTTCCTGACGTTGTTTACAACGTTGACACCCGACTCGGCGTGATTATCGCCGAAGGGTCCCCGGGAGCCATCGACCAAGTTCGAGATCTGCTCGCAGAACTCGATAGACCGTTGGATCAGGTGATGATCGACCTCAAAGTCGTGGATATCTCCGACAACGGTACGAAACAGCTCGGCGTGCAGTGGGGTAGTACTGGAACACCATTCAATATCAACACCAACTTCAACGAGTATGCAGTCGGACAGTCGATCAACAGAACGCCCTCCGGTATTCCGTTGCTTGACCCCCTGTCCGTACCTGGTATCCCGGCGAACGTGCCGATCGCTATTGGAAGTTTCGCGAGAACTCCGCTGGCGTTGGCAACCTCGATTCAGTTCCTGGTCTCGCAGAACGAAGCCAAAATCTTGGCTTCGCCTCGTGTGGCATCGCTCTCCGGAGTTGATGCATTGATCCACATCGGTGACAAATACCCTATCGTGTATTTCGACCCGCGTGCAGGTCAGTTCCAGGTTCAGTACGTTGATATCGGTATCAAGCTTGACGTCACCAGTACAGTCAAGGCTGACGGACACGTCATTGTCCACGTTCGCCCCGAAGTCAGCACCTTGCTCGAGCTTATCAATAACCAATACCCGCGTACCGCGGTTCGTATTATTGATACCGAGATGCGAGTGAAAGATGGAGATACGATCATCATCGGTGGTCTGATTCGTGAAGAAGACATCCAGAACGTTTCGAAGATTCCCTTGCTAGGTGATCTCCCGGTTCTTGGAGCACTCTTCCGGTCCGTTGTTGTTACGAAGAACCGCAATGAGGTTGTTCTAATGATGACGCCGAACATCATGCGCTAGATTTCGATGTCGATAACAACAGAAGAGGTCCTTCGGGGCCTCTTTTGTTGTTTTATGGTTCGGAGGTCGCGGCAGGAGCCGCAACCTTATCCGAGAACTTGGATTTAGGGGAGTGACGGATTGTGTGTTCGAGGATCGCTAAACGGCGATGGAATCTCGGAGCACAGCCGCAGTTTTCCCCGAGGAGGTTTTGGGAGTGAGTCAAGCCACCGCTCTCCTAGCAGACGCCGAGACTTCCATCAAGGCTGGCGAATGGGATAGGGCTCTAGAGCAGCTCGAGATTCTGAAGAAGGATGAGCCCGACCAGCCGGAAGTCTATGAAAAGCTTGCCCATGTCCTAGCGGTCAGGGGCAAGTTCCAGTCTGTTATTTTGACGTATTTAGAGCTAGCACAAGTTTTGGTCTCGTCCGACCAGCTTGAGCATGCTGACGGCGTTGTTTCGCAAGTTCTCGCATTGCGCCCCGAATCGGGAGAAGCTCGAGAGCGTCGAATCGAGATCGAGAATAAGCGAGGGAACGTTTCAAAAGCAGTAAGCCTCTCCCGTGAGTTGGCCCGGCTTTGCATTGACCAGGGCGACGGAGAGCGTTCTATTCGTCTTCTCCAAGACGCTCAACAGCACGAACCCAGTAATCTCGATATTTCCCTGGAATTGGCAGAAATGTTCGTTTCCCACGGACACATTCAAGATGGGGCCAATCAGTACCGTAAGGTCGCCAACGCTTTCCAAGAAGTTGGGAACATTTCCAAAGCCGCTGAAGCTTATCGGCGCATGAAGGTTGTTCAGTCGGATGACCCCGAAGTTTTACTGACACTCGGTGGCCTCTATACCCAGTTAGGCAAACTCGACGAGGCGGAGCAAGAATTTCGCTCAGTTCTTCGGCACGACCTCGATCACGAGGAGGCTCTACTGCAGTTGGGCTTTGTTTGCCAACTCAAGGGCCGGTTCCGAAGTGGGATTCTTGCGTTCAACAAAGTCCTCCAGAACAACCCGGACCTCGTGCTCGCGAAGAGAAAGTTGGGAGAGCTTCATCATTCTCAAGGTATGATGAGTGAGGCTGTCGATTTCTTCTTGCAGGCGGCTCAGGGAAACTTAGAAGCTGATGAAAAGGACGCAGCCACTGAATGCTTTCAGATAGTTCTCGGTGTCGACGAGAACAATGCGACCGCACAGCAAGGCCTGACGAACTTAGGTGCGGCCTTGACTCCGAAAGCCTTCGAGACTCCGCAACCACCCCAACCGGTGGAGGAGG
>JBBKWP010000260.1:0-6811 GCA_037968995.1 Candidatus Xenobia bacterium | reverse complement strand
TCCCAACGCTTTATGTACCGGTGAAGGCTTCGTGGTCGTGACCGAGGGTCTTTTGGCTTTAGACTTGACGGATGACGAATTAGGTGGTGTTTTGGGGCACGAAGTCGCCCATGGGGTGCGGCGTCACGCACTTCTGTTCGAGGAACGGTTTGATGAAGCCCGTCGTCTCGTGGGGGAGTATGAGCACCTGAAAAGGGACTATGCAAAAGCCGAACGTGAAGAGGATCTTCATCGACTCCAAGCTATTCGGACGCGAGCCAATACCTTGACCCCACGCCTGGAATTCCTCGTCGACTTTCTCGAGAACAAGCAGGCCTACGACCGTCACGAGGAGGAGGAAGCTGATGTTTTGGGCATCCAGTACGCAGTGGCCGCGGGCTTCGATGCCAACGGCGAGGGACGCGCTCTCATTAAGCTTCAAGCCCGTTCGGTGGAACTTTTTGGTCAAGCTTATCGAGACGGAGGGCGAAGCCACCCGCCGCTGGCCCGTCGACTTGAAATTCTATCGCTGGTTCAAAAACGCTGGCAGACTGAACGACTTAGATAAGCCTATGAATGGTTTTACCAGCGACGTAGCTTTTGCAATGTTGCTCGGGAAACGCCGGCCATCAAAACCTTCGATGGAGGTAAACTCATCCAGAGCCGGGAGAGATTATTGATCTCTACCTCAAGGTTTCCGCTGGGAGGGTCGAGGTAAACGAGTCGAGAGATTTCCTCCATGCCTTTGCCCAGAGACTCTAATTGACTGGGAGCATCGGCGTCGACCAGGCTCCGCCCTGTAAGTAAGTAGCAACGCAGTAATCGCTCTAGACTTCGTTCGCCGTACTTTTGGAATTCTAAAAGACAGAACCTAGTAGCCAGGCAGTACAAGGCCGAACTCAACTTGTTGAAACTGCGTGAATGGTGGTCGGCGGAAGCGAGTTTCGAGGCCCTTCGCATCAGGGTTTCCGTCATGGAACTGTAGCCTGGCTCGGAACCGTTCAGTAGAACCTCTACGGTTGCGACAATCTCCTTTTCAAGCTCGAGTCCCTCATCGTCGTCGCTGGGGTAAGGAAGTTCTTGAAAGAGTCGAACCGCTTCTTCACGCCAGGCCTGAGGTCTACTTCTCAGTGTGGTCTTGAGCAAAGCCAGAGAACTTTTCAGTGCCTCCGAGCGCTCGTCCGGATTCTCGGTCAGTCGAAAGATTCCCAAGCGGAGGGGGAGCTCAAGGTGAGGCTCTAAATTCCGGTCTTTTAGTCCGAAGATCAGAGCTTCTCTGAGTGTGCTCAAACTGGCGAGTTGATCGCCGGCTTGGCGCTGCACGGACGCCTTGAACGACCACCGTTGCATCAGTTCTCGTTTTTGGTAGCCTGAACGTGCGATCTCGATCGCCGGGTCGATGTCCCTCAAGGCTTCCCGGAATTTTTCTTGGCGTTGGTAGAGCCGGGCACGATTCTCGAGGCAGGCCGCGCGGCGAGGAGAGAGAGCGCTTTCGGATCGCCGATCGAACGCGATGAGCGCCTGAGTGTAGGCCGAGAGAGCCTCATCGAAGCGCTCCAGGGAGTCGAGCACAGCCCCTCTTCCCGACTCTACCTCAGCGATGAATTCTAAGGTCCCAGGCGCGGTGGTTTCGTCGATCGGAGGCAAGCTCTGTGCGGTGATCTCAAAATCGACGAGGGCCTCGTCTAGCTGACCGGATCGGATCATAGCCCAAGCTCTTTGGGTCCGAAGTCTCGCGATCTGGTTGATGCCAGAATCGGTACGGGGATCGCCTTTTAAGAGTTCAGAAAGATTCGGTCGAAGGTCTTCGGCCAGATCTAAGAATTTTGTTAGAAAGGAGACCCCAGCCTGATAGTTTCCGTCACGAGTGGGGGCCAAGGCGCAAAGCCATAAATTCTTGAAAGTACGAATCACACGTCGCTTCAGGTTGCGCAAATCCTTGGTTGCGAGGAGGTCGAGAGGAACCTCGTCTAAGCGCTCGTCCAATGCGCAAAAGTGAGCGACGGCCAACTCGAAGTTGGGGTCCGCGGAGGTCGTTAAGAGGCGAATTCTCTCGAACAAAATATGACAATGCAGCAGCTTGACTTCCGGGGCATCAGTCAATTCATCGAGCTCTTCCACCACCTTGTCCGCTCGGTCGAGGTCGATGTGCGCCGCTTCCGAATCCCCGAGTTGAGAGAAGAGGCCTGAACGTTCGAGGAGAGCGTTCACCAGACCGGAACCGCTGGTGGGCTCGGCCCAGCGCGAATCCTCTAGCCTTTGGACCACGAGACTCACATCGTCGAGAGCGGAGCCAAAGGACTTGAGCTTCTTATAGGATGAGGCTCGCAGCAACAGCGCCTCGTCGATCAGATTGGCGAAGCGCTCGTCGTCAGCCTCCGCTCCGGCGAAGAAGGCGAGGGCCCGACTCAAAAGTTTGAGACGCGATTCTGGTTCTTGGTGCTCGAGTTCGGCGTAGCGCAGAAGTGAGGTAGCAAGCTCTCCGGTCAACTGAGGACGACCCTGCTGCTCGACTTCAAAGGTTAAAAGTTCGATGGCGTTGTGAAACTCTTTTTCCGCGGCGGCTTCATCCCCCTCAAGGCGAAGGGTCTCTCCCAGATTGTGATGGGCGATGGCTCGCTCTCGAGCGAGGGGCTGTCGTCGGTCCGGGGGAAGTCGCTGTTCGTAGATCTCCAAGACGCGTTCACAACTTCGTCGAGCTACGACCGTGTCACCGGTACTTAAGCAAACTTCGGCTAGTGAATTTAAAGTGTGCGCGAGATCTTCTAAGTGCTTGTCGCCTTGACTGACGACCGCTAGGCGATAATCTCCGGCTGCAGCGGAAAAGTCTTCTCTCGCTACACGGATATCGTTGGTTTGGCGTCCCAGGCTTCCACGACAGTTCAGCGCGAAAGCCCGGTTAGCGTAGAGATCTTCGCGTCGTTCATCTTCTATCAGACGGTCGAGAATTTCGACGGCTCGATCAAAGCTTTCCTTGGCCTCCTCGAAGGCTGCTAGTGGGATGAGGCACAACCCTCTGTTGGAATATGTTTTTGCCAGATCGGGTCGAACATCGATACGGCCTTCAGCCACTAGGAATGTGCGGATGGAGATGGCGGAGGCATAGTCTCTTTCCGCTTCGTCGAGGATTTGGGCTCGGAACAGGATGGCTCCGCGATCGTTGTAGGCAGCAGCGAGTTCGTTGCGGAGTACTTCAAAGTTCTCTTGATGGACCAAAATTTCATAAAGTTCGATGGCCGCTGCCGCTGAGGAGAGGGCGAGGTCTGTATCTCCTTGAGCGAACGCCAGCAGTGTCCGTGTTTGCTGGACCGCCGCGAGTTGGGGTCTGAGATCCCTGCGGTTTTCTCGGTCGACCAAACGAAGATAGCCAGACAGAGATATGTCGACGTCTGATCGGGCCGCGTCGAGTTGACCCAGGGCGCGTCGGACGACCGCCCGGTTGTGCAGTGACAGCATGAGCAAAGAGGTGAGATCGGCCCGACCGGAAGAAACCACCCGCTCATAGTTTTGTACCGCGCGGTCGGCATCGGGGAGAGCCTTCTCTGACTCTCCCATTCCACGATAGATCTCACTGCGGCGATTGAAGGCTGCGGCAAGGCCGTTACGCAGGTTTTCCTGACCGAGTTGTTCGACGCTGTGCTGGAAATGGGCAATCGCTGTTTCGATATCTAAAAGTGCTCTGTGAAAGTGTCCCAAGTGGTAGTAGGACAACGCGCGGCTTGAAAGAGTCCACGCAAGTTCCTCGCGAAATTTTTCAAGTCCCTCGTGGCTCACCAGTCGGTCGAGACCCTTAGCGAAAGTGTCTAAGATGAGAACCTTGCGATGATATAGACCACGTTCTTCCATGGCCGAGAAAATTCTTCGTCGCAATTTTCCTAGAAGCTTGTGGTCGCTTGCCTCAGCCAGAAATTCAACGTTGGTCGAGTCTATGGCCCATCGTAACAGTCTACGAACGCTCACCCCCAGGCGATCCAGGTCTTCGCGCACGGGAAGGATCGTAACTTCGGTTTCCGAGATGCGGTGCAGGGCCCGTTTGGCAAGCCGCAAGCAGCTTTGGGCATACGATGTGAGAAAAGTCCTCTGCAGGTGTAAGCGAATCGCTCGATGGGCAAGGTTCAGACCGACATTGCGCTCTTGATAGCAGTGAAACAGACTGGGAAGCGAGTGAACGAGTTCAAGCACGTCGGTGCGCGAAATTCCAAGATTTGAAAGTTCTTCGCCGGAAACGGGTTCGTCGGAGGTTGCCAACAGTAGGAAAAGATCCAAGTATCGGTCGGGCACACGAGCGTAGAGCCGGTCGAAGAGGCGTTCATAGGTCTGATCGGGTGGCGGGAGATCGTCTGGACCTTCGAAGAGTTGACACGAGAGTCCGTCTAACATGTGTTGAGCGGTGGCCAACCGGCCTCCAGATCGATGGAGTAGGGTCTCTTGCATCCCCTCAGAAAGAGGACTGTCGGTGGCACGGTTGAGGAAGCGCTCCATGAGATCCCGATAGCTACCTCCATCGGCGCTCAAAACAATCTCCGTGGAGGATCCTTGGTGGATACCTTTGAGGATTTCACGGTCGCTCGGTCGACATCGGTCGGGGTGGTAGGTTACCACTGCATAGACGCCTTCTGGAAGGGCTGCGGGCAAGTGGGAGAACAGACTGTCTGTATCTCCGCCCCCTGAAGGTAGCCCCTCGTCGAGTCCATCGAGGATCAAGACGACGCGAGTTCCGTTGACCAAGCGAAGCTCGCTAAGAAAGGACGAAAAACGCTGGGATCTGGCTTCTGCGGAGGTCCGCAAATTGAGATTCTTGATGACTTGCGGGTCGAGAGCCTCAAAGGAGCGCTGGCCACTGCCCGGACGAATCCTGAGCTGTTCGTTAAGTTGCTCTAAGAATGTGTGGGTGTCGGGATGAAACTGATTCTTTACGGAAAAGAGTAGCGGGGTGACGTCCAAGCTAGAGTCACAGAGATAGTCGCGGATGACGTTAGCCAGAGTCGTTTTCCCGGTGCCTTGCCGGCCCTCGACCAGGATGTAACCAGAACTGACTGAGGACAAGAATCGATTGACCGTATTGAAATAGTCTCGAGGTACTCGTTCGGGGTCGAGCTGCGGATAAATCTGCCGAAGGCTGTTCTCGAAAGATTTGAGTTCAGAGGCGCTCCACTGAGGATTGGCTGCCTCCGTGTCGGGAACCGGCTCGCTAGGAGCAAGAGAGCCTTCAACCGTCGAGTCCTGGTCGGTGTCGGGCGACTTGGGGGAACTCTCCACTGGCATTGGAGGAACACTGTGGGGAACTTCGTCCGGTGGGTCCCAGGACGTGACTTCGCGAGCGTGGATATCTCGGTCCAAAAGCGAACTCTCATCTTCGGTCTCAGGTGCTACGGTAGGAGCCTGGGCTTCTAGGGGGATGAGGCGGGCCGGGATTGGAGGAACGATTTCGACGAAAAGGTCACCCTTTCGTACGGTGCACTGCCAACCTTGAGCGTCAATGCGGGCGAAGTGGATGTAGGTCTCGAAAAAAAGCAAGGCTCCCTCAAGCCAACTTTGCAAAACATCCATCGTTTGACGACGGCTTTCGCGGATCGCGGAGGAGTCACCATTGGCGGCAAGATTTTCCAAGAGAGTCTCATGGGAGAGAGTGAGACCTTCTCCGTCGGACACCGGTCCGGTCAGACCCAACCAGCGCGCGTGAGAAAAGGGTAGGCTTCGTTTGCCATGCAGGAAAAAGCAGGCGAGGAGGTCACGCACCGCTTCGTTTTCCGGATGTTTCTCCAACCGGTGGAAGGAGAACCGGAGCAACCTCCGCAGCCCCTTTTCTTCCACCGCGTTCTGTGCCAATGTAGCTAATTCCGCGGAGTCGTCTAGCTTTCGAAGCAGCCCGGTTGCGAACCCCGCGAAGTACCGCTCGAGGAACTCTAGGCAGTGAAGGGTAGCGCGCAGGTGGTCGAGTGCAGAATCCTCGGGGCCACGCTTGAGGCGCTCCAAAAGATGATGCAAAGGAGAGGGTTTCTCCTTCGGCAGTTTAGGCAAGGGCGGTTGTCCGGTAATACCAATCTCCATGGTGGGGGGGCGGTTCTCCTTGAACCGGCCTGGAACCTGCGTCCATCCAGGTGCTCGCATACCTTGACGAGACCAAGGGACGCTATTGTGCAGGGAATTAGGGCACAATGGGCTAAAATTCTAGTATGGCATCAAGTTTTTTACGCAGGAAACTCGTTCTCGGGCAATCCTTCACAACCTGTCTATTGTTTGTCGTCCTCGTCTTTGGAGGTTTGGGCGCCTACTATTTTAAGGTTTTCCAGTGGCGACACCTCGAGGACCCTTATTATGATCTTCTTCTTGTGAAGAAAGACGATCCGGCTCAGTTAGCGGATTTTCGTCGTGCAACCGTGCCGAAGTACGTTGATCCAGCGCTCCAGCAACTGACTAGGGTGATTAAGCTGCGCAAAGAGACGAAACGTGGAACAGTGGTGCCTGAAGAGTACAACCAACTGATCAAAGAGATCCTTGAAAGTCTGCGCTCGATTATGAATGACGCCAAGCTTCGGCAGATCCCTACGGTGTACCAGAAGGAATACAAAAAGGTTCTGAAGGGGATTTCAGACACCTATAAGTCCGTTGTGGCCCTACAAGAGGGAGTCGGCAATGAAATTAAGGCGGACCGAGACAGGGCTATCGACTCATCAATCAAGTATTCCAACGCCGCCAGCAAGAACCTCAAGGCTGGACGCGAGTATTTCTTCTTACCATAAGAAGCGGGCACGAGTACTGGGCCTGACATGCTAGAAATTCTGGTCGCCTTTGGCGCGGGAGCCATTGCTTCTTCTTATCTCCATTTAAA
>JBBKWP010000259.1:0-6604 GCA_037968995.1 Candidatus Xenobia bacterium | reverse complement strand
GTATGGACGAACAAGAAATACTGACCGACGTCGCGGCTCTTTTGACCAGGCGCTTCGCTGATCTCTGCATCCTCGATCTCCGAGAGGAGGATAAAATGAGGAGAGCCACTTACCAAGTGAGTCGCGAAGAACTCGTTGAACGCCTAGCCCGCGTCACGGAATTCCCTCCTCCCCTTAGTTCCTCCCATCCCTCCGCGGTGGCCGCACGAACCGGAGAGAGCGTTTTCCAGCCCTTGGTGGATTTTGAGTGGGCGAAAAGTCTCGGGCTCGCTGTCGAACATGCCCAGTATATGGTAGCGCCCGAGGGCGCGGGTACATGCAGCCTTCTCTCTCTTCCTCTCAGCGGACGAGAGAGCATCCTGGGAGCCCTGACCTTGTGTCTGTGTTTACCCACTCGCAGGCGTTTCGAAGTTGCGGACTTCCAGATTGCTGAAGAGCTATCTCGTCGTCTGGGGATGGCTCTAGAGAACGTCCGCCTTTATAAGAAAGTTTCAGTGAGTGAGCGAAAGTTCCGACGTCTCTCAGAAGAACTCGCCGAAGCCCGCGACGAGGCTCTGCGGGCCAACCAGATGAAATCTCAGTTTCTCGCGAACATGAGTCACGAGATCAGAACTCCCATGGTCGGTGTCCAAGGCATGCTTGAGCTCCTTCAGGGGACGAACCTGGACCGGGAGCAGAGGGAGTTCGTCAATACGGTAAGAGACTGCGCTCATTCGCTTTTAACGGTTCTCGATGACGTATTGGATCTTGCCCGCATCGATGCCGGCAAGCTTTTGATTCATCCACGCCCATTCGATCTCGCACAAACCATCCGTGGCGCTCTGGCACTGTTTGAATTGCAAACAGGCCCAAGCGAAGTGGAATTGCGCACTAAGATCTCTCCCGATCTACCCCAGGGAATCCTCGGCGACCCTGATCGCCTCAGGCAACTTCTGGTCAACCTTTCCAGCAATGCCATCAAGTTTACCGAAGCCGGTTTTATAGAGATAAGAGTCTTCCCGAAGGACGCTACACTAAGAGTGGAAGTACAGGACTCGGGGATTGGAATAGAGCCCAGCCGGTTAGAGAGACTCTGGGAACCTTTCGAACAAGTCGACAGTTCCAGCGCTCGAAAGCACGGTGGGACAGGCTTGGGACTGAGCATCGTTCGGCGCCTCGTGGAATTGATGGATGGTCGACTCGGAGCGCAGAGCGCTCCCGGGGTAGGGTCGACGTTCTGGTTCGAGTTACCGATGATCGTCGCTGATCTCGAAAGCCTGGATCCCGTTGACCCTGGAGCCTATCAAACCGGGGCGGGTCGAATACTGCTGGCCGAAGATAATCCTATCAATCGTAAGGTCTTGAATCAGCAGCTCAGCAGCCTGGGCTACGAAATCCGAGAAGCTTCGAACGGTTTGGAGGCCCTGGAACTGATGAACGAAGCGTCCTTTGACTTAGTCCTCATGGATTGCCAGATGCCGGAACTCGATGGCTACGAAACCACCCAGCGGCTCAGGGCCCTAGGTCACAAGATTCCTATCCTAGCCCTCACCGCCCACGCCATGTCGGGAGAACGAACCCGTTGCCTGCAAAGCGGCATGAACGACCATCTCTCAAAGCCGCTCAGCCGGGACGATTTAGCCAGAGCCCTTGCCCGATGGCTGTCGGCCTCGAGTTCGGTGGAACCCTAGAGCGCGGATGTCTTCCACCATCTCTTTCTGAGTCTGTAACTCGTGCTCCATCAACCCAAAATGACTATCTGCGACCGAGAGAATTGAGATTTTGAGCGCCGGCGATGAACTGGCCGTCAACGATCTCATATCGCTGTTCCCCGGCAATGACGTAGGCGTCTTCGCCTCGTTGACCAAAGCTTACTGAAGAGATCCCGGTATTGCCTTGGAGACTCTCAAGATCGCCCGGTTGCAGGCCCGTTATATCGTTGAGCGTGACAAGAATGGCGCCTTCTTGCTTGGTACCACCGTTAGAGATGCAAAGAACGTTCTCACCCTCCTCGCTTTTCTCCAGCGAGACTTGTAAGTCGGGCGTTCCGTCAGTATCGTGGACGGCCCCCATCTTCCAAGCCTTTCCATCGTCTTCCCCTCGTCCAAAGGGTGTCTTAAGGATGCCTGGTTGGTTTACCTCACCAAGGAGAACAAAAGAATCCATCGTGCTCTGGCCGTCATTGATCTCACTCTTAATGGATGTGCTGTTCCGAACGCCTAGTTGTTTCTCGGCAAAGCCGGTGCTTTTAACCTGAGGGGCGGATTGGCCGCGAAAGCTGACAAGATTTTGGGTTTTCATATTGTTTCTCCGTGTGAATGATTTCTATACCCAACTTAGCGTCAAGTCCTGACGTACAACTTGCGAGGACTCAAGCGATGTGACAAAGTTGTTAATATTGAGATCTTTTTAAGATTCCAGTGGGCCTTGAGCTTGCTCTTGAGCCCAAATGACCCGAAGGCGCTTCCATCGAAGCCCCGCGAACACGACCAGCGCAAGGATCGGTAAACCCGCGCCGGCGAAACTCGTAAAAGACCACCCGCCTCGCTCAAACGCCCAGGCCCCCAGTCCCGAACCGCAGGCGCCGCCGACAAAGAACAAAGCGATGAAGAGGCCGTTCAGTCGACTGCGAAGCGCTGGGTTGAGCGAGTAGATTTCCCGCTGAGAGACGACTAGGTTCGCGGTCACTCCGAAGTCGATCCCGATGGCGGCCAGCACCAGTAGACCCATATATGCCGAACTTCCGGGCGAAACCACGTGCGGCAACAAGAAACTGACACTCACCAGGACCATGGAGGCGATGGTCACCAGAACCAAACGACCCTGATCAGCCAAGATTCCCGCCACCGGGGCGGCAACCACACCCGCCACGCCCGCTAGAGAGAAGAGTGCGATGTGGCCTTGGGACAGAGCAAAATCCGGACCGGCCAGATAGAGTGGGACAGCCGTCCAGAACAGACTGAAGGCTCCGAACAACAAGGCTTGATAAAGGCCTCGTTCCCTCAAAAGCGGTGTGTCCATAAGCAGGTTCGCAAGGGAGCGGACAAGCTCCGAGTAGCTCAAATCCGTTTCGGGCAGACGCTGTGGAAGCCATCTCCACAGGATCCCGGCGCTCACCAACATCACCGCCGAAGAGCACAAGAAGACCGCGCGCCAACCCCAAATTTCCGCCACGGCGCTGGCTGCAGGTCGAGCCAGCATGATACCCAGCATCAGTCCCCCCATCACTCGACCCACCACGCGACCGCGACGTTCGTCGCTGGCTAGGTGGGCAGCAAAAGGAACCACCACCTGCACCGCCACCGACGCCATACCGATCAAAAGCGACAAAACTAAGAACGGAAAGGGCTGAGTGACTTGGCTCAAGAGTACGAGGGCCACCGCGCAGGTCAAGGTCATAGCGACAATGAGTCGCCGATTCTCCAGGAGGTCCGCCAACGGGACCAGCAGCAAAAGTCCGAGACAGTAGCCCATCTGGCTCATGGTAACGATCAGGCCTTTGCTTTGCGGCGACATCCCGAGGTCGCGGCCAATCGGGCCAACTAGCGTCTGGGCGTAGTACAGGTTCGCCACGATGAGACCGCAAGCGGCGGCCATCAGAAACGTGGTGCCCCTTGGAATTTCGTCCTTGTTCACGTTCGGTTCGAGGACGCCAAGAACAAGCCAAGAGAGACCGTCATAGAACTTCCATTCGTCGGTAGATACGGGTCAGGTCGTCTGAAAAGTCGGGAATGAGATGGTACTCATTGTGAACTTGAATCCCTAAGTCAGATCCACTGAAACTCTTCCATTCGGACACTCTGCCTGCCCAAAGTACGACAAAGTCGATGGGAAACCCGGTGTTTTGGCGATAGCCAATCAAGTTCACAGCGGGCGGGGCTAAGCCCAAGCCACGCTTCCCATCCACAGACAGATGAATGGAAGGGTCAACTTCCGGGAGCCATCTTAGGGGAAAAACCTCCGATACAGCTTCGTAGTTGTCCAGGCAAATCCGATCTCCAGTTGCCCCTAGATAGCATCCCATATGAATAAAGATTTCGATTCGTGGCGACAGAATCCCATCTGGAGTGTATCCCAGGTTCGTGAGGTTAGCCGGTAGATAGACACATCGATCGGGTATGGCCTGCTGAGCTTTCAGATATTGACCAGCAAGTGCCCCCGCGCGCTGCTGGTAGGGCCAGCGCAAGATCAAGATAGCTATCGGTATGCAGAACGCCGCCCAAAGATTGTATTTATCGAGTTCCTTAGGCTTGTTCAGTGACGCTGCGAACAAGATCAAAGAAAAGACGAAGAGCAGAGCCATTCTGGGGTGAATCTCTGAGCCGCCGGCGAGATGGTCGCTGATAAAAAAGAACGTGAAGACACTCAATCCGCCCACTCCCACGAACGACCATGTTAGCTCTGGAGCCGGGAGGTTGGCCCTTTTGACAACTCCAGCAACGACATTGAGCAGCAGTATCAAAATTAAAATCGAGAAACACTTCTGCTCAAGATCACTGAACGCGATAAGCTGCTTCAATGCTACCAACTGTTCTAGAAAAATCCAGTGTAGTCTTGGTCTAAAGATCCCAGCCTGCGAAGTCGCGAGGGAGAGAAAGTAGTTCAAAAAGAGCAAAAGGAGGGGCGCTACCACTGACGTGTCTACGAAAAGTCTTTGCAGACGGAACTTTCGTTCACAAAAATAGCCATGAAGAATAACCGATGAGACCCAGAAAACCAAGGCTATGAGAGCCAGAATGGGATGAGTGAAGAACAATAAGACCCCTAGCGCGGCCGTTATCACTCCAATCTTCTTGGTTCGATCTTTGTTCCACAGAATACACTGAGCGATGAAAAGAAACAGGAACGCTAGTCCCCACTGAAAATTATAGAAACCCAGGTAAAGAAACACGCTATTTGAGAAGAGAAATCCGAAGCCGGACAGACCGAGAGCCTCTGGAGCTATATGACCTAGCAAAGACCTAAACGACAGTGTGGTAGTGACGATAAGAACTGAGAGAAAGAGCTTTTCAGCGACAATCGGGGGAAAGATTACCATCAATCCGCTCAAGGCAATCGTGGTAAACCAGTTCGGAACCGGAGACCAGTTCAGAACATAAAAATCTCGGGCCAGCAAGCCTTGCTCACCAAACAGTAGGTTCAGAAACAGACGTGAATTATTGACATGACTCGGCCCATCTTGGGTCAGGAAAACCGGGACGCTCCAAATGTGGGCCAAATGCGATACGAGCAGAATGAAAAAAAGTAAAAACTCGGCACGCGTCAATTTTGATTCAATTTGCGGACGCATGGCAGCCCTAACTGTTTTTGGTCGAACGATTTGATTTTGGCTTTCGCTTAGGTTCTCTCCGTTTCAGGTCCGACCCCTCCCCCCCTTGACGAATCCGAATCGATCCGCGAGGCAGTCCCCCAGAAGTCAAAGAGACGCCCGCGACGCGAAGAGTTTTCGTAGCAGAGCCGAGAAGTAGGGCAATCGAGGGAGCATTGGCACCAGGGATGAAAGGGGACGTTAGGAATACCTTGGCAGTGCCACGCAAGAGTCCACTCTACATACTTCTCGTAGTAGCGGCCCTCGTCCGTCTTCCCGGAATCAGCGACCCACTGGTCTACGCCAACGACTGGGCGAATGCGCAGTTTCTCGTCTTCGCGAGAAACTATCACCAACTGGGGTGGATGGTGGAATGGACGATTCCCTGCTTTGGTGAGGTGAACGGTCGAGGAGTGGTTTACGCCAATCATCCCTGGCTTGCGTCCCTGCTGCTAGGCGTCTGGGGCCTCCCCTTTGGCTACAGTGAGTTCTCATACCGCACCCTTGCGCTCATCTTCACGCTCGTAACCATCGTCGCTATCTTCAATATTGGCAACCTGCTCGGTGGCCAACGTGTTGGGTTGCTGGCTGCAGCCTTCTTCGCTTTCGCCCCTTTGTCGTTTCTTTTGGGACGCACCTATTGTATGGAGCCCGTCCATATCGCCTTTCTGCTCATCTCCTATCTCAACTATCTCAAGTGGCTGCGGGACGGAACTCATTTTCCTTCAACCCTCGCCTTTCTCGCCTTAGCTCAACTCAGCGACATCTACGCCCTCTTCTTTTCTGCCTGGCTCGGACTGCTCTGGCTCAAAGACTGGAAAACCATGCGCGCTAAATTCGTGTACTGGCTTGCGCTATTCATGGTGCCCGTTTTGACACAACTGATGCTGATCGCCGTCCTGAGCGGACGCTCTTTCGGAAAACACTCCTGGGAACGCGGCATTTCACGCTATGGAAAACCTTGGGTTGACTGGATAGATTCAGCCTACTGGCTTGAGACTCTATCGAAACTCCTCTGGAACTACGCCTACCTCTTGCCCGTTATCGGCCTAGTAGGGTTCGCGTGGAAGCGCTACCGGACACTCCCTGGAGAGCAAAGCTACACCTCACAGCTCGGTTTCTTATGGTTCTATCCGACCCTCTACACTTTGGTATGTACTGACTGGATGAAGAATCACACCTTTTTGGTGGTCTTCTGGGGACCGGTCATCTCGCTACAGGCCGCCCTCGTCTTGCGAAACTTTCGTGCCAACGTTCAAGCCACGGCGCTAGCGATTCACCTTTTCGCCTCGGCCTGGCAGATCCACTCACTCTACC
>JBBKWP010000258.1:0-7092 GCA_037968995.1 Candidatus Xenobia bacterium | reverse complement strand
TCATTCCGGCGGCCGAGTCTGCCCTAGGGGAGGGAAAGCGCAGCTTGGGTCGGTTTGTTGAAAGCAGATCTCACCGTTTTCTTCCGGCGGCGCCCTCCTTGGGCAATTCGCTCAGCGGCTTCACAAACCTCAACACTCAGGATCAGGCGAAGGCCGCCGGCTTCCATTGGCCGCTCATGTAAAAATTGTTGCCGACCATGGAGTCGACGCTCTAAGGTCGTGACGGTTTAGCGAAACATCTGCTCCACGGGAGAGACCAACACTTCGCGCAGTTCGAGAGGGAAGCTCTCGATCAACCGATCCTCGGTCAGGATCTCTTCCGGCTTGGGGCTGTTATAGGTGATAGGGGAGGGGTCGCCTTTGAGAAGGGTCGTCTTCAGCGCCTCGGCGTCCTTCGAAACCAAAACGATCTCCATATTGTCCGCCTGCAAATGGCGCCGCATCGCGGTGTTCACCTGGTCTAGGGTAAGAGCCGCCAATTCCTTGCGCAACTTTTGCACATAGGGCGCGGCGCCGTAGAACTTGTCGTCCATTGCGTATCCTAGCCGATGAGCTGAACTGGCCACCAAAAGCGGAGCGTTCTTACTCAGAAATGATCGGGTTGCTTCGAACTCCTCTTCGGTAAGTCCGTCGCGCAACAATCTCTCGAGTTCAAAAAGCGTGGCCCTTAAAGTGAAAACGGCATTCTCTGGTTGGACCGGGCGGATCCAGATCTGGAACACTTGTTCGCTGCGAGGGTAGAAGGTCTCGGGTTGGAAAAGATACATTCCATTGGGGAAGTACTCAATATAGGCATAGTCTCCGTAGTTGAGGCCGCGAGCTTCCCGAAGTCGTTGATAGAGATGACTGTTGCTCGAGCGATGTTCCCCCAAATAGGAGCGCACCAGGTTGAGCGCGGTCCAGTCTGGGTCCGAGCGGGTGACGTCGATAGGGAACCCTAAAGACATAGCCACCGACCGGGTATCTTTATCCACGATCGTCACGCGACGACCGTCCGGTAGTGAGGGACGGGGAATGGTCAACTGTTTGTTAGATCCCGCCTTCGGAAGCTTAGCGAGGAGTTCTTCTCGCAGCGCCTCCGGGTAGCCCTCAGGATAGCCGCCGGCGACGCCTAAAACAAAATCCCCGGCGTTAAAATTCTTCTGATAGAAATTCTTCAAACTCTCTGGGGTTAGGGCCTCAAGACCGGAGAGAGTGCCCACGTTGTGATGCCCGTAGGGGTGAACTGGTGGATAGATTTCTAAATAGAGGGCTTCTTTACCCAACTCCTCATCGTTATTGGAACGGAGATCTTGGGTCAGAAAATTCTTGCCCTTGTCGCGCAGACGATCAACGTCGGCCTTGGCGAACTTGGGTTGGGTCATCATCTCTACGAAAAGCTCGGTGAATTCCTTGAGATGGTCTCGATGCACCGTAGCAGAAAAAGTTACGACTTCCTTGTCGACCGTGCTTCCCACCTCAACTGACCAGGGATAGAAGGTCTGGAGAAGCTCATCGTAGCTATGCGTTTCGGTCGCGCCTTGACTGAGTAACGCGGCGGTCAACCACGCGCCTCCTTCTAAGCCCTTGGGGTCGGCGGCCGCACCGGTCCGAAATTGAAGGCTGACGTCCACCAGTGGACTTGTGCCCGGGAGGGTCAAGAGTTCTTGGGCGCCCACCGAGTGTACGAGAAGGGCAGCAGCGACCAGCAAACGCCAGGGGTAGTTGAAGAGACTCATTTCTGGTTTTTCTCCTTGTGTTGAAGAGTGACGATAGTGCGGTGTTCGGGTACGAAAACGTCTTGGGCAACCTGGCTCAATTTGACTTGGCTCACGTCGTTGAGGGCCGAATAGAACTCGTCAATTCCGCTCAGGTGAGGGTTGAGGCTCAACATGAAGGCGAGTTGCTTGGCGGTTGTTGCTGGAGCATCTAGACTATGAAGAAAAGAGTAGCGCTTGCGGGACTTTACGTCCGCCAATCGCTGGGGGCTGATCTCCATTTTCGGAAGACTCTCGAACGTTTTGAGAACCTCTTGGCGCACCTCGTCAAAGCGGGCCGGGTCGGTCACCCGGACAGCGATACCCACGAGATAAGGGTCTTTCTTGAGGAAGAAGAACGGCTCGAACTCGTCCACGACCTGCTCGTCTAATACCAGCTTTTTGTACAAAGCTCCGGTCTGGGAGAAGGCCAAAGACTCCCACAACTGCAAGGCCGCAGTCCCTTCTAAATCGGAGTAAGGCGGGGCTTTATAACCCACCATAAACCACGGCAATGTGGGAGAGTCCCAGGTGATGTTCTTTTCCCGGGCGGCTTTCTGTGGGGGCTCTGCGCTGATCTTAGAAGCGTAGTCCCCTTTCTTCCAGCTTCCGAACTCCTTGCTGACCATTTCGAAAGCAGCCTTGGGCTGGACGTCACCTACCAGTAAGAGCGTGGCGTATTCCGGACGATAAAAGCGATCGAAAAACTGCCAACTGTAGTCGTAACCGTCGGGGAACTTCTCGATGTCTTCCAAGAACCCCATCGTGGTGTGCTTGTAGGTGTGTGAATCGTAGGCTGTATTCTGCAGAACTTCGAACATTTTCTCGGTGGGGTCAGCGCTGTTCTTGTTGTACTCGCCGAGTACCGCGAGGGCTTCGGTTTGAAACTCGGGCTTGGCGAACTTCAGGTTTTGAAACCGGTCCGCCTCGTAATCCAGAATTTTGCCAAGATCTTCTTTAAGGAACACCTTGTGATAGACCGTTTGGTCGTCCCAAGTCCAAGCGTTGGAGTCTACCCCCGCGTTTTTCAGAAGCGCATCGGCGGCGGCGCTGGGGTATCGGTCGGTGCCTCGAAACATGAGATGTTCAAAGAAGTGCGCGAATCCGGTTTTCCCGTCCTCGACCTCGTTGCGAGACCCGACCGACATGACGATTTGAAGCGCCACCACGTCTTGAGTGTCGGTGGGAACGACCACCACCCGCATACCGTTAGGCAACACCGTGCTCTCCGCGCCGGGAGGGATGAGAGTTTGAGACCATACACTCGTGGGAGCGGCAAGCAACAGAAAGGAGACAGAGGCCAACATGACCTTGAAGTAGTTTTGAGTCGACATCCGGCAAGTTACTTCGAAGGGGGATCGGATCCTTTTTGACGGGCATTGGCGGGCGACTTTAGAGTTTCTGAACAATCTGGCGTAAGTTCGCCTGCGGAAGGGCCGTCGAAAGCTTAAGCAGTCGGTTTGACTCCCTTGGGTCGATTCAGCCAGGTTTCTCGTGAGATGCGATATCTTTCGCAAGGCAACTCTCCGCCAACGAACTCCTTCGAAAAGTCGGCGATCTTTTCGAAGCCTTGCTTCTCTTTGACCCTTCTTGATCCTACGTTCTGGACCGCACTAGCCGTGACGAGGTCGGGCCATTCCAGGTCGAGAAAGACGTGATCCAGTAGGCGCTCGGTCGCTTCTGTCATCAAGCCCAAACCCCAATGTTCGGGCGCCAGCCAGAACCCTCGGTTCTCGTCTCCCTCTGTGCATAGGAGGACGACGCCGATGAGATCTGGCTGGTTCTTCAAAAAAAGAGCCCACCCTTGCTCCTTGCCTGCACGCGTCGCGGGTAGCAGTACATCTCGAAGATAGGCGAGAGCGCCGTCAGAAGGATAGGGCCAGGGCACGCTTTTGTTCAGGTATTGAACAACCTCCCAGCGTTCGAAATGATGCTGATACACAGGAGCGTCTTCTAGCGTGACGGGCTTGAGAATGAGGCGCTCAGTCTCAAAGGTCGGGGCGATGGCTGCAAAATGTCTCATAGCACAGTTTACCACCCGAGCGTCATAAAATCGTCACGCCTAAGTCAATCGCCGCACCTGCGTCACAGCATTCGCCGCGGATATGACTCCGTGCCAAAGCTTGAGAGTACGCGGACGGCGAATTTCGCGAAACTCTCCCTCAAATGGAGTCTTCAAAGAGTCGAGGAGACCTCGGAGATCCCGACGTAGACATTGAATCGCTCCCCTGAGCAGAACCCCAGCAACGGCATAGCACACTTCTGGGCCAACTCCACTGCGAGATGGGTGGGGGCCCCCACGGACCCTATCCAAGCTGCTCCCGCCCGGACGGCTTTGGCTGCGAGTTCAAAGGACAGTCGACTGGAAAACAGTATCCCGGCCCCAGGAAGGAGCCGAAAGTCGCCTGACCCAGCGGCGGCCGTCAACAAGAGTTCACCGACCGCCTTGTCGCAGGCATTGTGCCGTCCGACGTCTTCAGCGGCGGCACACAGTTGTCCGTCGGGGTTTAGCACCACGCAGGCGTGGGACGCCCCGGTCTTAGCGAACAGAGAGGCCTCGGTGGCCAACAGCCTTAGCCCCTGGTCCAGCAAAGTACGGTTCGGAAGAAAAGTCATGACACTTTTAGGGCGGGCGGACGCGGCCCAGGCCAAGAGAGCTTTAGGACTGGCCAATTCGTCAAAGGCGCAAAGACCGCAGGCCGACTGTGGAAGCGCTGCCGACGGTCGATGGGCCAGACGAGATTCGGCTTGGACACCGGGAATCCTCAATCGCGCAACCAGACGATTGAGTTCGTTGACACCGCCGCCAGAACAGAAACTCAAGACCTCAATTTCTTTCCGAGAGCGAATCAGGCCCTCGGAAAAGAGAAGGCCGGCGGCCAACTCGTTATCGTGACCGGGTGTCCGCATCGTCGCCGACAGTCGTTGAGGAGAGTGGTGGTCTTGGGCCTGCCAGAGAATAGTAAGCGGTTCCTCCACCACTAGGTCGTCACGGCGGCGAACCGGACGGTCGCCCTCGTGGCGGACCACTTGATAGCGGGCTATACGGCGTTTCTTATGCATCCAGGACCTTCAAGAAGTGCGCTTCGATAGACGCACGGCAATCTTTTTGGAGGCGGGGCATCCGCTCAACGGATCGCGGTGCGCCGTCGGCACCAGTGGGTTGGCCTCGGGAAAATAGGCCGCGCAACAGTCCCTGGGTATGGGATAAGCGACCACCGTGAAATTCTCCACTCGTCGCTCGACGCCCTCATAATTGGAAAGGACGTCCACGGTGTCGCCCGGCTTGATACCGCGAACCTTCAGGTCCTCGAAGTTGGCGAAAACCACCCGACGGCTATCCTTGATCCCTCGATACCGATCGTTGTAGCTGTAAATCGTGGTGTTGAACTGATCGTGACTGCGAAAAGTCATCAGAAACAGTTCGGCTTCGTCTTTGCTTTCTGTGGACAAGGCGGCCACGCTGAAGTGAGCTTTGCCTGACTCGGTCGGGAAGGTACCTTCACGAGGCCCATTGGGAAGGTAAAAACCGGTCTCGGCTCTCACCCGTTGGTTAAAATTCTCAAAACCGGGGACCACCTGTTCCAGGGCCTCGCGGATAAGGTCGTAGTCGTCACGTAAGGCCGACCAAGGGTGGGGAGTCTCAAGATTCAAAGCTTCGGCAAGACCCGTGACAATGGCAACTTCCGAACGCAACTCGGGGGAGGCGGGCGTTAAAAAGCCTCGAGACCGTTGAACCTTTCCCATGGAGTTTTCCACGGTAACGAACTGCGGCCCGGTTTTCTGTTCGTCGATGTCTGTGCGGCCGAAGCATGGCAGAAGCAGGGCCTCGGCTCCGGTGACAAGATGACTGCGATTGAGTTTGGTGGCTACCGCCACGGTCAAATGGCAGTTCATCAAAGCCTGAGCGGTTCTCACAGTGTCGGGCGCCGCGGAGAGGAAATTGCCGCCGAGACAACTCAGAACTTTCACTTTGCGTTGGGCCATAGCTTCTATGGTCTCCACGACATCGACACCATCGTTGCTAGGCGCCACAAAACCGAACTCTTTTCCCAAGGCCTTGGAGAACTCCGCGCTCGGCTTGTGGTTGATGCCGACCGTCCGGTCGCCCTGGACGTTACTGTGTCCTCGAACCGGGCACAATCCGGCACCCGGCTTTCCAATGGCACCACGCAGCAGCAGCAGGTTTACGATCTGAGTGATGGTTGGCACGGAATGAAGGTGTTGGGTGATGCCCATGGCCCAGCAGATGATGATACGGTCGGTTTCGGCTACCCAAGCGGCCACGTCGCGCATGGCCTCGCGCTCCACGCCAGCGGACCGCACCAACTCACTCCAGTCGGCCGATCTCAGGTCGACGGTGAGGTCCTCGAAGCCCGTCGTCTTGCTTTCGATGAAAGCTTGGTCGAAAACATCACGTCCCTCATCGTGCCACTCGAGCAAGGTTTTCATCACGCCCTTCAGTAGGGCGAGGTCACCACCTAAGGTGACCGGGACCTGCATATCCGCCAAAGGAGTGCCCGTACCCAGCGCGGTTTTCAGACCCTCCAGTGGGTTCATGAAGTCTTGCGGATTCTTGAATCGGGAGAGTGCTGTTTCGGCTAACGGGTTGATGGAGATGATTCGAGCCCCGTTTTTTTTGGCGCTCTCCAACGCCGTCAGCATCCTCGGATGGTTGGTCCCCGGATTCTGGCCGATGACGAGGATAAGATTCGTTCGATCGAAATCTTCTAGCAGCACGGTCCCTTTGCCGATTCCGATGGTCTGAGTCAAAGCGACTCCGCTCGACTCGTGACACATGTTCGAGCAGTCCGGCAGATTGTTGGTTCCAAACATGCGCACCACCGTGCCGTAGAGAAAAGCGGCTTCGTTGCTGCATCGTCCCGAAGTGTAGAACGCGGCTTCATCTGGCGTCTCGAGCGATTTAAGATGTCGAGCCCAGATCTCAAAGGCTTGTTCCCAAGAGACCTGCTGGTAGTGGGAACTGTCCTTTGCTAAGTACATCGGAGCGGTAAGGCGGCCCAAATTATTAAGCTTAAAGTCTGAGAGGCGAGACAGGTCTTCCACGCTGTGCTGGGCGAAAAAGCTAGGTTTTACGAGTTTTTTGGTGGTCTCGTCGGCCAAGGCTTTGGCGCCGTTCTCGCAAAATTCAAAGAGGCTCCGATGTTCGGGATCAGGCCATGCACAACTTGGACAGTCAAACCCATCTTGTTGATTAATTGTGAAAAGGCCACGCATAGAATCTACCACGCCCATTTCTTTAAAAGTGTGCTTAAGGGTTTCTTTAATGGCGAGTTTCCCGGCAGCATGGGTTACAGGATCTTTAAAATCGAGATCTCGAAATGCTGTAGGACCT
>JBBKWP010000257.1:0-3267 GCA_037968995.1 Candidatus Xenobia bacterium | reverse complement strand
CGGCGAGGTGCGAAGGGGATTGCGCGTTAATGCAGTGCTGCGGGTATTCGTGATCCAGTTTCGGCGTGAAGGTTATCCCGGAAAGTGGATCGACGTCGGCGCGCGAGGCCGTCGGCGTGCGGCGGGGGCGTTGCAAGATCCAGTTTCGCTGGGGAACCTAAATATGTCCTTCTCCGCTGCAGTACCAGCACTTCTTAGACCCTTTACACCAAGTGCAGTTAACGCCGTAGCTGTCTTTCCCCGAACCCCAACAGGTCGAGCATTTCCCGGTAGAGGTGCACGGAGTGCAAGGCCAAGTGCCTTCCGCCAAGCTTGAGGTTCCCAGGACCAGGAGAAAGGTGAGAGTCAGGAAGATGTTTCGCATAGTGGGTGTTTCGCTCTTTCCTTATCTTGTTAGAAATAGGAGAGGAAACCGGACCAAAAAGTTCACGGTTCAGAAAAAAAAGTTATGATAGGAGCATGACTCTCTGGAAAAATCGTCAACGGACACGAATGGTTCGCAAGCAGTTGCGCGATCGGAAGATAACGGACCCTCGCATCCTCAAAGCCTTCGCGGATGTGGACCGAGAGAAGTTCGTCCCAGGTCCCCTCAGGCATCTGGCATACGCGGACCGGCCTTTGGAGATCGGACAGGGACAAACCATTTCCCAGCCCTACATTGTGGGCCTCACCGTCCACCAACTGGGATTGGGCCCCGACGACAGGGTTCTTGAGGTCGGAACTGGCAGTGGCTATGCCGCGGCGATTCTGGCCCGCATCGTGGCGCGAGTGATCACCATCGAACGCCTTCCGGGACTCGCGGACTCCGCTCGGGAACGCTTGCGCAACGAGGGGTTCGATAATGTGACAGTCGTCTGTGGCGACGGAACCCAAGGCTTTGTGTCAGAGGCTCCCTTCGATGGCATCGCGGTGGCGGCGGGGGGACCGAAGGTGCCGGAGTCGCTCAAACTCCAACTCCAGATCGGTGGCCGACTGGTGATCCCAGTGGGCGACTACGGTGAGCAGAGCCTGCTGAGAATCACCCGCCTGACCGACGAAAAGTTTCACGAGGAAAATCTGGGGAGAGTTCGCTTCGTTCCTCTGGTTGGCGAGCAGGGATGGTCTTAAACTCAGGTTTGCCGACGGGAACCTTCTTAGAGGTTGACGAAGGTCGGAAACCTCCCGGACGGACGAACTTTCGGGAGAGAGAAAAGGGGACGTTATGCTAAAAAGAGGCGCTATGGTAGCGGCAGTCGGGTCACTTCTGGCGGCGGGAGGGGTCCTGGTCGCGGCAGCTTTCCAGCCCAAGGAATTTCACATTGAACGTTCGATTGAAACCGACGCTAGCGTTCAAGATATCTATGCGATCTTAAGCGACCTGAACCAGTATCCCAAATGGTCACCGTGGCAAGATCGGGATCCCGCTTTGCAACAAGTGATCGAAGTGCATCCTGGAGTGATCGGATCCAAATTGAGTTGGGAGGGTAACCGAGAGGTAGGTGCTGGGCGTCTGACTATCACAGACGCTCAAGCTAACCAAGAGATCGCTTTGAGACTAGAATTTTTTCGACCTTTCGCGGCCACCAACAGGGCGCGTTGGACCATTGACCGTTTGGAAGACAAGCGCAAGATCACCTGGGCTATGGACGGAGTGAACGACGGTCTGATGCCTCGAGTCTTCGGGATGTTCATGGACATGGATTCGATGGTCGGAAAAGACTTCGAGAAGGGCTTAGAAACGTTGAAAGCTTTGGCGGAGGGCGCCGTCACGACGGCATGATCTACGAAGGTCGCCTGGAATGGAATCATCGGGAGTTGTCCCCAGAGGTGATGCAAAAAACCTCTGAGGATTTTCTCTGCAGTTTACGACGACGAAGGACGGTGCGAGAATTTTCTCCTCGCCCCATTCCGGACGGAGTGCTGGAGAACGGCGTCAGGGCTGCGGCCACCGCGCCAAGCGGCGCGAATCGCCAGCCCTGGCATTTTTGTGTGGTTCGCGATCCTAAGCTGAAGTCTGAAATCCGCCGGGCGGCGGAAAACGAAGAGCGAGCTTTTTATTCCGGGCGAGCACCCGATGAGTGGCTGGAAGCGCTGGCGCCACTGGGAACCGACCAGCATAAACCTTTTCTCGAAGAAGCGCCCGCCCTAGTCGTGATCTTCGCCGAGAACTACGGTGAAGATCACGATGGCGCAAAGATCAAAAACTACTACGTCAGTGAGTCGGTGGGAATCGCCACCGGGATTCTCATAGCGGGCCTCCACCAGAGCGGTCTCTGCTGTCTCACTCACACTCCAAGTCCCATGAATTTTCTACGAGATCTCTTGGGTCGTCCTCAAAGAGAGCGAGCTTTCCTCATTCTCGTGGTGGGCTATCCCGCTGGGGAGGTTACGGTCCCCGATATTTCCCGTAAAGACTGTTCGGAAATCGCGACATTCTATTGAGCGTGGACAAAATTTCTAGCCCCTTGAAGGGAAACTGGGTCAGTTGGCTGTCTTGACACCTCAAGTGAACAGTTTATTCGTGTCCGAACCCTAGCCAGCGGTCCTCTATCGCTTGGAGTTCACCGCTCTCCGATAGCTTAAGGAGCGCGACATTGTACCGATGCTGCCGCGCGGACCCGATGGGCAGAGCGAAACCGTAGTTTTGGGACTCAAAAGTTGAGCGAGCCAGCCGCAGTTGGTCCTTGGGATTGGTCTGAATGTAATGATTCAACGCGGGATGGTCAAAGACAACCGCGTCTACGCTGGCGTCGGTGAGTCGCTCGATGGCTTGTTCGAGACTGTCGCAGTTCAGACCGGTGGCTCCAAAGTGTCGAGCAGCCTCGGCGCTGGTGGTGCCGGTCACCACGGCCACCCTTTTGTTTCGGAGAGCTTCGGGACTGGTGATTTCCGCCGCGTTGAGGCTCGATAGGGTCAGTGCGGTGGCGATCCCCGCAGTCAGCGTGGAGAAGGTCAGTGTCGTGATCATCATCCAGACGGCCGCTAGAACTCGACCTGATGAAGAGGTAGGGCACTTATCGCCATATCCCACGGTGGTCATGGTCACGATGGCGAACCACATCCCGTTGGCAAGGCCGGATGGACCCTTCGGGAACTGCTCGGAATTTGTTCCTCGCTCGCAAAGCCAGACTAAGGAGCCGACGAGGCCGAGCAGGGTGAGAAGAAAGAAGACTCCGTAGAAGAACGTTTTTGAGAGAAAGGGTCGAACACGGTCAACCAAAGTCAGTTCTTTCGTGTGACTAAGGATTCCGAGTCCGGAACTGAAGTAAGGCTGAGTGAAAGCCACTC
>JBBKWP010000256.1:0-6099 GCA_037968995.1 Candidatus Xenobia bacterium | reverse complement strand
AATTTCAATAGCCTTCAGTCACCCAGGGCCTAGAGACCCGGTCACGAGGACGTTAGCTTGACTTCTGGAACGACCTAAAATGATGAATTGGGGAGGGGACCGAGAGGTTGATGGAAGAGAGTAGCCGCGTCGACGGGGTTGTCAAATTGTCGTCCGAGTCGGGCCCGGTCCGCGTGGAATACGATTGGCTGGCACGAGAGACCCGACTGATCGTTCAGACCTTCGGTTTTGATCTGTCTCCCGCCACCTGGTTGGATCACGACCGTTTGATGGACGGATGCGAGTGCCTGGATCGAAAAGTGGACGGCTCCCCCAACCAGATTCGAGGCAGACTGTCTAAAGATGTGATCGCCGCTTTAAGGGCCCGCGATTCCGAAGGCTTCGGTCTCGACGCCGAATTGGAGGGGCACGTCGCGACCTTGGTGGACATCTTTTCTCGCTACGCCGAACCCGAATACTTCATATCCCGGGCTGCGAGAATCTTCGAAATCGCCGAGCAGTTGCGCTCAGTCTCTGACCGGACCCTGTACATGAACCTCGTTTGCGAGGAGGGACGGTGCTTTCTGGAGATGTTTCTTCCGCTCTTCGCTGTCCACGCCACACCGGAGTTTATGTCTTGGTTTCCGTCGGTCGCGGAAGTCGGTAACTTAGTAGACAAGTTGGTCGACGCGAGAGCCGACTATCGCCGCGGCGAGATGCGAGTTCAGCCTGACCTGACTCATCATCTAGCTCTGCTTAAAGAGATCGTGCTGAGGGGCTATGGCGCGTTCCGCCTATTCCCCAGACCGTTTCGACTCTTTTGGTGGGCTATACGATTCTTCGATCCCCGCAGACACATCAGCGCGAGAGTCAAAGCTTCGGACCCCCAAGAATCCCCGCAACTCCTGGGCCGCATCTAGAGGCCCGATTTCAACTTTTCCTGCGCGAACAGTGGCGCGGAAAAGCCGAGGCGTGGCGGGGCGGCAAGGCGCAGTCGCGCGTTGGTGCCGCTACACAGGAAGAGGCGGCGCGGCGCTGCGATCCACATTTCGTGTGAAGATTACCACCGAAACTGGATCGCCTCGAAGCCTCGAAGCCTCGAAGCCTCGAAGCCTCGAGGCGGCGTCGCGGAAAGGTTGGCGTCGCACATGGCGGGTCATCCACGCGGATGGAGGCGATAGAGCCCAGTGGCCTGAACCCTAACATTTGCGGGCTTCGGCCGCCTTCTTCCAATCGTCAGGCTTCATAGCACGCAGAAAGTTGAACTGACCCGCGCCTTGCAGCCATTCTCCGCCATCCAAGGTCACAACTTCTCCGTTGAGGTAGCTGCACTCATCGGCCACCATGAATACGGCCAGGTGGGCCAACTCTTCGGGGTTCCCAAATCGCTGTTGGGGGTTCTGACGGCGCATGACCTCACCCAAACGTGGGTCTGGGGCCAAACGCTCGACGGCGCCCTCGGTGGGGAAGGGCCCCGGTGCGATGGCATTGAGGCGGATCCCCCGACCGCCCCATTCCACGGCCAGACTACGGGTCATCGCCAAAACACCTGCCTTTCCCATGGCCGATGGCAGTACCCAACCTGAACCGGTGAAAGCATAGGTCGTGACGATGGAGAGAACGTTTCCGCCGCGGTCTTCTTCGAGCCAGCGCTTTCCGCAACCCAACGTGACATAGGCGGTGCCGTGGAGAACAGTGCCCAAAACCGCGTCGATGGCCCTATGCGACAGGCTCTCCGAGGGGGCGGCGAAGTTACCGGCGGCGTTATTGACCAAGACGTCGAGCGCGCCTCTTTCCCAAATCGCCTCGAGGGCGGACTCCACGGAATCCGGATCTCTCAAGTCGCATGAGATTGTGTCCACCTTACCGCCGTGCTCTTTGAGGACTGAAGCGGCCTCATCCAACTTATCTTGACGCCGCCCCAGTATCACCAAGTCCGCTCCGAAACGCGCGAAGGCGGTGGCCATAGCGAGCCCCAAACCTGTGGCGCCACCAGTCACCAAGATCTTTCGACCCTTCAAGAGATCGTCTCGAAACATCACACACCTCGCTCAGAAGAACTCGTCGGCCTCAGAGGTACCGACGATGACGCGATTCAAGAATCTCAGTGACCAAACCTTGGAGGTCCAAATGACCCAAGAGAGCGTTGCGAAAGCGTTACACTTGAAGGATGGCAACGAGTTAAGGGGAATATCGACTCATGTCCATGGGTGCCTCATCTTTATCGAATACCGTCGTGACTCGCACTGTCACCCCGCGCAGGTCTGACTCGACACACGCCAAGGCGCTTGTCCCGGCAATCTCCGATGACAGGAAGCCCATTCAAGAAGAGGTTCATCTCTCGGCAACGACCGGACTCGGGGCGCAGGCGTCTCCTCCGCTGGATTCAGAGAGGTCATCCGCACCGACTCAAGTCCTTGAAGCCCCACCCTCCACCTTGATGATGGAAGCGCCAGCCTTCGACACCTCCATCGAGGCTGAGGGACAAAATGTGCTCAGCACTCTGACCCAGTCGCTCTCAGCCAAAACAGCGTCCAACGCGCACTGGGAAGCTGGGTTGGAGGCTCTCGCCGCCTTGCCTGAAGCCGACAAGTCGGCCGCCGGGAAGGTCGCCTTCTACACCCAAGCCGCCTCCTTACCGCAGTTCGCGGGGACTCTGGAAGGCTTGCCGGACGATCAGAAGCCTTTCTTTCCCAACATGATTTTTGAGGCCAAGGAAGCCGGAGCCTTGAATGGCGACGAATTGGCCACCATGGTCACGGAGTGGTCCGAGAAAAATCCGGAACAAGCTTACCTTGCACAGATGTCCGGTTTCGCGAGCTATGCCGCCGACCAATTAGTGACTGAAGCCGTCAAGCAAGGCCTCGGTTCGCTCGAGGAACTCCAAGTCGGGCCGCGCGAGGAGTCCCTAGTGAGAGTCAGCACTCACGGTAATGGATACGTGAGGGAACGCAACATCTACCTCAGCGGAGCCTTTGACCTCTCATCCACCGGGCACCTCGAGTTCGCTCAACAACTCGTCGACGCGTAAGGGCGTCTAATTTTTCAAAAACTTTCTGAGGAACGCTTCGGGGAAATCAGCTTGGTTTCTGCTCACGTGATTCGTCAGTCGTGCGATCAACGCGGCAAAGGGTTCAAAATGATGACCGTGAGACGTGACCGCCTCTACGATTTCGGTCAAAAAAGACTGAGTACCGCGGCCCGAATAGACCACCGGTTCGCCACCTTCGAAGATACGGCTTTTGTGTTTTTCGTAATATTGTCGAGACGGAATGTTGCAGGCAACAAATGTCGGATGAAAGTTGAACACTTTCAAGCCGGGGCTGAAAAGAGATTTGACCACGTCGTCAAGACACAATTCCGGCGCCTCATCGCCGAAAAAAATGTCATCCTCAAAAAACACGGGCAGACGGAGGACACCGGTCCAGTGGAGCAGCGGCTCCAACCCGGGCTGATAGAGTGTCGCGACCTGAGAATCCGCTCGAATTCCCGCTGCCGCCAGCCCCGCCGAGATGAAAGTGCTCTCCAGGAAGACATGAGTTCTAGATGTCGTGGCGGACGGGAAGTGGCGCTGCATGTAAGAGATGACCTCCTCAATTGAGTCGCCGTGACTTGATCCCGGTAAGAAATTAGGATGCCATCCTATGGTTGTGACGCCTTCTGCCCTCGCTCTGACGACCTCCGGGCAAGGCTGTGTGCAAAACAGATGTGCCGGTACACCAAGCTTTCTTACAAGCTCAAAATATGTGCGGCTCGCCCAGACTGGAGCCCAGTCTTGATCGCCGGTGAACACGAACACCGGTTCGTCAAAGAGATCGCCCCAAATCATTGAGGAAGTTCTTCGCAAAGACCATCCCGTATGGCAAATTCTCGCTCACAATTTGGGCATGTTGCTCGGTCGTTATGGAAAATCAGTTTGGTGCGACAACGACAGACGAAACTTGAACTCTTGGCGGGCGCTCCGAAGCTCAACGCGTGGCGCGGAACATCTTTGACAACGACCGAACCGGTCCCGATGAACGAGCCCTTGCCCAATCGGAGTTGCTGATTGATGGAAACACAAGGTCCGACCCAAACTCCGTCCTCTAAGACAACGGTCCCCGAGACTTCGGCCGCCGCCACCACAGAGCACTCTTCGCCGATCCGGACCGAATGCGCGATGTGAACTAAGTTGTCGACAAAAGATTGCTCCCCAAGATAGGTAAACTCACCGAAGAGGCCCTTGTCGATACAGGTCGAGGAGCCCACCCAGGATTGGCCCGCGAGCCAAACACCGCCGGCATGTTTAGCGATCCTCCGGCGGTTCCCAAAATGGACCGGTTCAAAGCCGTCGCCTCCGATAACGGCGTTAGCTTTGACTCTCACCCCTTTACCGATGTAACTGTTTGGGTAGAGCATCAC
Source organism: Candidatus Xenobia bacterium (assembly GCA_037968995.1). GTDB lineage: Bacteria > Vulcanimicrobiota > Xenobia > Xenobiales > JADMJV01 > JAEXNA01. Next base: position 1,719 of record JBBKWP010000256.1, on the reverse strand, counting down.
TCCTGGATCGATGACCGCCTCATCATCGATGTAGACGTTCTCCGAGATCACGGCGCTCTGAGCCACTCTAGCCGTGGGAGATCTGTACCCGCAAAGACGTTGAAACACTCCGTTATCAACCATGGCTTCCAACAGACTATAGAAAGTCGACCTCGCGTTGTCCGCGACGAGAATCGTATTTCCATCGGGAACCTGGTCGACAAATCTGGCCTCGCTCACAATGAGGCAACCTGTGATGCCGGTGAGTTCCGCCTCATAACGGCTGTCTCCGAAGTAGGTCAGATAGCTCTCTTCACGATCGGCGCGCGCGCTGGAAAGAGGCCCGATTCGATTTACCTCTCGGTCTTCCCCAACTCTCTTCAACCCGAGGTCCTTGGCTATCTGAGAAGCAGAAGCGCAATGAAGACCGAGAGGCTTGGGTGGGCCGCCTTGATTTTCGAGCTGTTGCGGTGTGACTTCCATCGAGGCTTTTCGTCCTATCCGGCGGAGGTCAGACGATCGGTCGCCAGGCTTCCCAGCACCAATCGCGGCCGTGCTCCGTTAGTCCTGGAATCCGCGGCTAGAGTCGCCTTCTCATCCACCAGTGGGGCGTTGACGATAACCTCGAAACGGGCGTTGCCGGCGAGTTCCTTCTTGGCGGTGTCTAAAACGAGATTGGCCACGACCGCTTGACCAACATCGCTGGGATGCACCCCGTCGTGGCTGAAGATTCCGGGGTGACCGCGATCATCTGATAAGCCGGTATAGGTGTTGGTGACCCTCTGCTCTTTGCCGGCACCTCGCAACGGATAGCCCTCGGTTTTGGCCGTCGATAGAACTCTGTTGATGTCCACCAAATGGACTCGTGGATTATCGCTAGCTTTCTTCAGCAAACCGTTGAAGTCATCGGTCCGCTTTTGAATGGTCGCGATCTCGCTAGGGTCGAGTACGTCGTCTTCTCCCAGAAGGGGTGGTGCGGCACTGGAGGCCAGCGTCAAGAAAGTGGTCTCTGCTCCTCGGTCGGTGAGCAGACGAGCCAGTTTCCCAAGCAACGAGCCCAAGCCGATTCGGGTGCCTTCCGGAAACCGCGCTCGGTCTCCCTCGGCGGCGCCTCGAACGCCGCTGGGAATGACGAAGTTTTCGAACTGCTTTGTGATGTCCGTTCCGTCGGGGAGCACCAGTTGATAGGGCAACGGTCCAACCTTCTGTCCTACAGTCAACAGGTGGGGGATGGTGGTGACATCGGGGACGTTGACCAGCATAACCTCGGCGTCGGTTTCTCCTAGAAGACGAGTCAGCATCCCGTTGGGGCCCTCCAGCGAACTGACCAAGCCGGGCATGACCCTCTCAGTGTACTTCGGTTTTGCTTCCCCTGGATTGAGGAGCCAGCGCCGATCTTCCATCGGGGTGAGCGACTCGTCGGAGATGCTGCCGCTCAGGGCCGAAGCAAGAATGTCGTTGTTGCCAGCCCAGAGAGTGACAAAGTCGGGCTGCTTTTGGACCGCCCGGTCGACCTCGGTGAGACCTTGCGACTCTCCGCCGCCGTTCTGCACCAGCGCCTTTATGAGACGAGCCTGAAAGATGACCGAAGCCTTAGACTCCTCGCCGGCCAGAGCCGTTATCGTGTAGTCGGAAACCTTCGCGACCTCGTTCAGATGGCGAAGCTCAAAACCTGGGACAGCATAGTTTTGCGTGTCGTCAGATCCCGATTGACGGCCAACGCCGCCTGCGTAGTAGAGC
>JBBKWP010000255.1:0-20804 GCA_037968995.1 Candidatus Xenobia bacterium | reverse complement strand
GGAGGATAGTCCTCACCACGTCTCTCGCTTCGTGGGGCGACTCCGTGACTGGAGTAAAAGCAAACTACACCCGCAGCCCCGGCGTGTCAACCCCATCACGAAAACAGTTCTGCACCGCTTGACACTAGTAATGAAGGGCTTCCCGAGGCTTATGCACCGTTTACGCACAGGACGATGTCGGGAAGTCTTTATGCCTGAAACTCCGTTGTTACCTGAGTTCACAACTCGAAATCTAGTTACGACCATTTCTCAAAGAGAGACCCATAACTGGGCCTTGGTCCTAACAAGGAAGAAGAAATCTCGCGGTCCGCGCCGTCAAGCTTGGACCGCGAGATGAGTCAGTTAAGGTAGCAAGACGTTACGGACCAAAAACAAGCCCATTGAAGTGGGATTGGAGTCCGCAGTCAGGTTGGTCGCGCCCGATGTGAAGACGACGAATCGACCGTCACCGGAAAGGGAAGCGACGTTCGCTCCACTGTCGTCGGGGCTGCCTGTGGCCGATTGGCTCACGCGAACGCTCTCACCGCTTTGAGAATCGATTACGAACGCTTGTCTTTGAAAGTCTTCGTTGAGTTCGAAGCTTGCTCTGTCAAACGCTATGTATTGGCCGTTCGTCGAGATCGCCACCCTCCCGGTGGAAGAAATACCGTTGGTACCAAGACTAGCTACGAAACGCGTTTCTCTACTGGCGAGATCGTGTATGAAAATACTGTTCACGGAGTTGGCGGGGACATCGTCAGCCAAAAGACTATCCCTTGAGACAAAAACGACAAACCGTCCGTCACCTGAGATCGCCGCCTGTGTGACGCTTTCCGTACCCTGTTGACCAGTACTCGAGACACTCACCCGCGACACAGAACCGGTTTGCCTATCGTAAACGAAAGCATCCGACGCGAAGTTTGTGTCATCGGGTACCAGGTTCGAGGCGTGCGAGGTATAGGCAACGAAACGCCCGTCGTGGGAGATGCTCGTTTCCCCGCCTCCGGCGTCAGGGCGGAACTGGTCCAAAGACGTACTGCACAGGTTCACCGTACCGGTGGGCCCAGCCGCGAAGTTCTTTAGGTAGACGTTAACCCTAGAGAAGCCATCGAGTACCCCTGGAGAAAATTCGTTGGCTCTCAGTCGAAAGGCAACGAAATTTCCATCGCCCGAGATATAGCCTTCATGAGCGCCGATGCCGTTTAGGACACCGTTCGGGTCCTCGTCGCGTCCGTTCTCATTCAGGTCGGCTTGACGATAAAGATCAGCCGCTAGATCATAGATCCACACGTTCGAATTAGAAAAACCCATACCTTGGTCTCTCGGATCGACTTGAGTGGACGGAATAGACAATAAATTTCCGTCGCTCGATATCCGAAGTCCGCCGGCAACAGTGATGTCAAAGCTCTGACGGGTTCCTAAACGGTCGATAAGCTGCGGCTGACCCTCGAATTGATGGAAGATGTAGGTACCATCTTCGGAAAGAGCCCGCTCTGAAATGGCTTCGGTTGTGCCTAGCCGCTGAATGGAGTTGTCAACGATCCCGCCGGTCCCACCTACGGTTCCGCCGTCTGTTCCGCCCACGGTTCCGCCGTCGGTCCCGCCTACGGTTCCACCGTTAGTTCCACCGACAGTTCCCCCACCGGTTCCTCCCACGGTTCCGCCGTTGGTGCCACCGACATTCCCCCCGTTTGTACCACCGACAGCGGTTCCACCCCCGGTTCCAGTTCCATTCGTAGAACCGCCAGTGCCGGTTCCGTTCGTGCTAGACGTGAAGGGAGAACTTGGCGGCTCGCCTTGAACTGGATTGATGTCTTGGTCAGAAGCACGCACTATCTGGTTGGCACTCACGGTTATCCCGTTGAACTGTTCCCAAAAAACCTTTCCGTCGCTTAAACGTAGAGTCACAAAGGCGATCTTCTGGCCCGGACGCAAACCCGGAACGCTGATCTCTGTGCCGCGAGCCAGTTTCATGGCCTCGGTGACAGTAAGCCTACCTTTTCTCTCAGAGCTTTGAGTGGCCACATCAAACATCTCGTAGTCCACTGTCTCAAGGAGGAAAATATCCACGTTTTCCAGGTTGAACTTTCCATTGATCCCCGGTACTACCCCCGCACCAAATTCGACACTCAAAAGGGCGGTGCCGGTAGTGCTACCCCCCGAACCACCAGAGATGTCTTGTTGGAAGGAATCTCCACATCCCGCCGTGAGAACAGCTTGGGTGAGGAGTGCCAACAGAAGTACCGGCCATGACCGGCCAAAACATACGTTCATAAAAGTCCTTTCGGCAATCTCGCGTTATCTCGCGTTGCCCATAGCGATGCCGATACAACTCGCTTCGCCTTGGTCCGGACGCCGTCAGTGGTAGTGCACAAAAAGTCATAACCCCACGATGGAGATGGACGAAATAACGCTGAGCGCCCCCCAAGTGAATCGACGATTCTCAGACCCATCAAGTCTGAAGTTCGACGGATCAGCTTCTAACGATAGAAGGGATCTCTTTTGTGAGGGGGGCCAGGAGATCGCAACCGTTACCCTGTCGGACAGTTAAAAGGTTGCCTCTGTACTCGTTGAACGAAGACCCTTCAGCGCAGCCAGTAGGGAATTTCTATCTTTAGCCCCGTATTCTAAAAAAAGCTTGTTCAAGTGGTTCTTCATGGTGCTGAGTGAAACGTTGAGGAACAAGGCAATTTCCTTGTTCGTCTTCCCACTGCGAACCCCGTCGAGGATGACTTGGCGACGGTATCGCGAGGTCTCATTGGCGGTCTCGGGCAAACGCCGAATACTGGCGGCAATCGGATTGGCGACTAGCGGATCCAGGATAAAGCCGCCAGAACTAACACACAAAACTGCAGCTTGCAAAATCTCAAGCGAGGCGTAGCGAGTGATGTACCCGTTGGCCCCTGCCCTGAGAGCGGCTCTTACCACGGTCGGCTCGACCTGACTGGAAAGCACCAGAATCGGTACACTGGGGCGAAAACGGCGAATATTGGAGATCATTCTCAGTCCGTCTTCACTCCTCCAGACAACGTCTAAAACAATCAGTTCAAATCTTTCAAGCTGGAGTTTAGTGAGGGCTTCGGACGAGGTACCGACCCCTACGATTTCCTGCCAGGGATCCGACTGAAGAAGCCTTTTAATGCCTTCCCGGGCAACGGTCTGTTCCTCCACCAGCAAGATCCTGCGACGGTCCTCTTGGAAAGAGCCAGAGTCTAAGACGTCGCCGCTAGTCATGTTATAACGCTTTTTCAGAAGTAGTGGATGCGAACAATTCTTTAACTTCTACGTAATTTTAGAGAAGCCTTGGCTGACGGGCCAGGCGTTGAATAAAACTGACTCGCAGGCCAATAGAATCTCTTCGCTACATTGTCCAACAGATCGGCATCGGGTAGGCTAGTGACGTCTGATCCATCGTCTGGATAGAGCCACCCTGTGGGCTCACACTGAGCGCCGCGCCCACCATGACAGAATGTAACGTTCTGTCTACCGAGGTCAGGCCGTCCGCCAAAAGAGCCGCGGTCCATACGAGCTAAAACGACGGGCACCAGGTAGGGAATCTCAGGTTGTCCGCTGCAGTCCCAAGTATGTCACGAACCCTCTTGCTCTTGTTCCTTCTTGCCATGTCCACGTCTAGTTGGGCCAAGTCTCCGCGCCGCGCCATGATCTTGGTCTTTGATCAGATGCGGGCTGAGTATATCGAGCGCTTCGAACTGCCGAACTTTCGGCGGGCTCAAGCCATGGGGGTGACGTTTGACAACGGGTTCGTGGGCCACCTGGAAGCCAATACCATTATTTCGCACCCTGTCGTGACCACAGGTAAGCTTCCCCGCAACTTGCCCTGGAGCGCGCAGATTATGCATGACATCCACGGATGGCTGGGGGAGAAAGGCGAATTCTACGTCCCCTCTGACTTAAGGACTGATCAGTGGCTGCGGCTTTTTCGTATGACAGCGGGCGACTCGTCTCTCGTGGCTCGAGTGGTCGAGGAGCACCCTGGACCGAGTTTCGCGGTGGCACAAAAAAAGTATTCCGCCTACTGCTTCGGAGGACCTTACGCCGACACGATCATCGCCTTGGGTCCGGCCATCAAGGACGGCGAGTATCGAGGCCGCCACAGCATCTCCGGCGAGAACGTACCGCCTTATATCGCCTCGCCCCTAGGGAACCGTTTCTACCTGGAAGCGACCAACCGTTGGGGGTCCGAGAAGGAAGGCTACGGACTGACCGGCAGCGGATACGTCACCGGGACGGACCCCGAGCGCCCGGGCGGAGACGCCTGGGTGGGCGACGCGGTCGAACAGATTATGGAGCAGGAGCCGGAGTGGGCCGTCATCCTGGCAAGCTTTGGTGCCATTGATAAAGTGTCCCATGTGTTGGCCGAGCACGACGGACCTAGCGAGGCCGTTTGGGCGAAGACTCACGGTATTGGCCTTGAGGACACTCTGCGCAAAGCCGACCGGGAATTGGGGCGCCTTCTCGATCGACTTGAGCAAAACGGCCTGTTGGCTGAAACAGCTTTGGTGATCACGGCTGACCACGGCGGACAGTACAGCCGACAGTTCCACGGCCGTCGCGTGCCGGGCGAGCATGAAGACGATGGGAACTATGGCAAGGGCTCCGGCTTCGACTACACCCAGAACGTGAACCCGAATATGGTCCCATTGGTCTCCAGCGGGAAGCTTTTGGCGGCATCGGTCGACACCATGGCATCGTTCTGGACCCTCCCGATGAGCTCGTCGGAGCGGAAGAACTTCGTGCTTCTGTTGAGCCAACTTCCGGGAGTGTGCGAAGTCTACGAAAAGAAGCCGGATGGTAACTACGGCCGACTCTTTCGTAGCCCGGAGTTGAAAGGACGAGAGTTGGCCTGGGCTCAACTTCACAACGATGACCTGGTCGACAGCATGGGCGGCGCGGCCGGTCCTAACTACGTCACCCCATTCTTCGACAATCACGGTTACGCGATCATCGGCGGGCACGGCGGCGCCCAAGAACTGGGACAACGCATCCCCATGATCGTGATCAGTCCAAACTTGACCAAAACCGGCGCTCACTCAGAGGCCTGGGTTCGCCTGGTTGACATCAATCCCATGGTAGGGCGGTTGCTGAATCTGCGACCTCACCCCGGACTCGATGGCACGGATTCCGCGATCTTGCCATTTCTAGATCGAGGCGCTAGATAACGGCTATGGGAGTTCACGCCACATTTTGTCAGATTTGCGGATTACCGGTACAGCATGATCATTACGTCGCCACTGAGCGCGAGAATTTTTGGAAAATTTATCGCCAAGACAACCGACCGGACGGTCACTTTGATTTCGGTCCAGAGCACGACTGGCTGCTTCGCGGCGTGGCCGTAATTGATGACCGCGACCCGGTTTTCGGGACCTGTTGTGACGGCGCCCTCGTGCAGACAAATGGCGATCCGGAAGAAGAGGAAGGCTGTTGGGTGGGAGACGGGTTCGACGAATACATGGCTTTCCATCAGTACTGCTGGGAAACCGCCGGCAAGCCAGGGCGGTGCGAACAGGTTTTACATCACAAGCGAAACTCCGAGTGGATCCTCCTGGGAAAGTACCAACAGCAACTTTTCGATTTTGGCGCTCTGGTCCAGGACGGGTTGGGCTGGATGCTCCTAGACCCGACCTCGCCCGAGGGGCAACAGTCTAAGGCAAGAATTGCACGCATCTTATTGGAGACACCATGAATTCCGCTGACTTAAAATCCCTCGTAGACGCCAATCCCGACGTTGCTCTAAAGCACGATTATCAGAAACGAGTGGATGAGAGTCTGGCCTATCTCGAGTCGGACGCGGCTCAAGCTAGCTTACGACGTGATGCTTACTGGCCGAAGTGGAACTCTCCCTGGTGGCATATGCAGGTCTTGCACGAGATGGGACTGGGCAAAGAGATCCCTGGAGTCGCCGTGGACTCCATGCTGACGGCGCTCAATAAGTTGCCGGCCAAGTTTTTTCCAATCGACCCGGAGGAAGTCGAGCCAGGTTGGGACCTAGCAAGGGACGCAACCTGTCACTGCGCGGCCGGAAGCGTCTACGCGATCCTCGCGGGCCGAGGCGTGGACGTTGACTGCGAGTTGCCTTGGCTCAGGGACTGGTTTCCTCGCTACCAGATGGCTGACGGTGGATTGAACTGCGACCCCGAGGCCTATCGGGTAGAGGGCGAATGTCCCAGTTCGATGGTGGGACTCATCGCGCCATTCGAGGCTCTCCTTTATCACGGTGGCGCCTGGTCTGATCGAGAGATCGATTTCTTGGACCGTGGCGCGCAGTTCCTGATGGACCGTCAGCTTTCTTTTGGCTCCGAAACCAAGCACAATGCCGAAGAAGCGCAAGCGGCTCAGGAATGGAAACTGCTCTGCTTTCCGCGCCTCTACTATTACGATGTATTGCGCGGTTTGCGCGCTTTGCTCATCTGGTCTGAGCGGCGGCGAAAGCGGGCTCCGCTCCAACGGATTTCGGTGGTGCTCGAAAGCTTGCTGGCAACCTGTCCCGAGGGGATCGCGACCTGTCGACGCCTGGCTTACGCGGGAATCGGGACGCGGTTTCCGTTGCAGGATGGTCGCTGGGCGCAGCGTGACTGGGCCTCGGCCTACCCTCTGCTAGACTCCATCAGCTACTTGGGTCAACCTTCCCCTTTTCTGACCGCTCATTGGACTCACTGCAAACAGCTTTTGCGCCGCCTCGTTTTTGAACCGGTTGTGCTGGCTCCACCAGATCCCAAGTGGCCGGGAATGGCTGGGCAAGAGGGAGATCGTTTGGCGGCCCTACTGGGAGACAATGCCGTGAAAGTGCACCACATCGGTTCGACGGCCATTCCGGGAATTTGTGCCAAGCCGGTTCTCGATCTGGCGCCCGAAGTCCGCAGCCTTGAGAAGTTGGACGCGATCCAAGAGATCCTCAAGAGTCAGGGGTATGAATACTGGGGGGAGTATGGTCTAAAGGGTCGCCGGTTCTGTCCCCGGGTGAACCCAGAGGGTGCCCGTGTGGCCAACATCCATTGCTACGTGAGCGGTAGCCCAGAGCTTCATCGCCACCTCGCCTTCCGAGACTTCATGCGGGCCTTTCCCGAACGCGCCTCAGAGTATGAGAAGGAGAAACTGCGGGCCCGCGACCTCCACCCGTTCGACATCTTCGCCTACAACGAAGAGAAGGATGCCTGGATCCGCCGCGCTGAGTGTGAGGCTTTGGAGTGGAAAGTCGCAAGTCCTTAGTAGCTGTTCCTGGCACCGAGGCTCTTCTAAGGGCTCACTCGAAGAGGGTCAAGAGGGAATAATCCTCTGTTTTCGTACTTTATAGTGAACGTGGGGAGATCGTGAAGCGGAATTCGGCTACACGAACAGTTCGCGTGGGGTGATGTTCTATGCACGACAAAATTCGTTTCGACGACGTTCAGGCAGCCGCCGAGTCGATGCCTTGGCTGGATTTGACCTATCGCCAACTGGAAGCGGGGCCGGTGGCGGTGGAGATCGATTTTCAACAGATCGATGAAGCGACGGTGATCCAGGCTTCGGTCGACCGCCGTGTGGGCGGAACGGGACGGGTCTTGTCGGGCCGGACGCTCTTTCTGCTTTGTACCCAAGGCTCCGAGGCACACACTTATGACGAGCAACCGTTGACCCCAGGGAAGATTTACGTCCGGAGCGATGGGGAAATGGGGCGGCAAACCCTGGAGCCTGGTTATAAGGGCATTCTCTTTCTACTGCCGGACGAATTGCTCTTGAAACATCAGCGCATGCGCCCTCTCCTGGGTCTGCAAAGCGGTGCTATCGTAGACCTCGCTGTCGAAAACAGAGCTTCTTTGCTGGCTCTTTACGAGGAGGGTTTGCGCGCCGACCTCACCCGACGAAGGCATCTGTGCGATGCCATCGTGTCCTGCCTTTGCCAGGGTTTGTCCTTGGAGACCGTTTCCGACTTTCCATCTGGAGTCAGCGCGAAGAGGAGAATGGCCGGTAAGGTCCGAGAGCGCCTGGAAGATTGCGCAGAGATGACCTTGGGAGATATCTGTCTAGAACTTTCGGTCTCCGAGCGGTCCCTGCGCCGGGCCTTCACGGAGTTTTACGGCACAAGTCCGGGACAGTATCAGCTGACGGTCAGACTCCATTTGGTGCGAGAGGACCTGCGGGCCAGCCCCCCCGACAGGGGAGCGGTCTCAAGGATAGCAACGAAGCACGGCTTTTGGCATATGGGCCGATTCAGCTCTCAGTACCGACGCGCGTTTGGAGAGACCCCGACAGAAACGTTGGCTAGTTTCTAGGTCGTCAACTCGATCTCAGCCCCACGTCTTGTTGATCCAGGCTCCAGAAGTCCATACATTAACTGATTCATCTTGGGGGATTTTTGGCAGAAAACGGATAGTACCCTGCGGGATGGTCTCGTACTATCCTCGATTATTTACTGTAGAAGGACTTAGAGACACCCCATGCCAAATCTCAATCGCCATAAACCCGGCTTCAAGACAATACTGCTCGGGATCGCTGTACTACTTAACATAGGAGTGTGGGCAGAGCCCGCAACTTCTATTGACTCGCAAGAGGTTTCCCAAGCCTCCGAGGCGGAGCCCGAAGAGACTCCCGCCGTCGAAGGAGAAGCCGAGGCCTCAGACGCCAAGAAGTGGGAGTTCACTCTCACTCCGGTCGTTTGGCTGGCCAAAACCAAAACCGACGTCAGCGTTGGAGACCGCAGTCGCTCCGCGTTTATGACTGTCGGCGACGCCTTAGGCAACTTTCAGGGCGGAGGATCAGGTCGTCTGGAAGCCACCAACGGCAAATGGGGCGGCTTCACTGACCTATTTTTCATCAGTCTCGGGGACACCACTAACCTCGGCCCACGGGGCAATATCCCGGTGTCCATCGACGCGGACAACTTTATTTGGCAGGTCGCCGGCACTTACCGTGTGGTCAACAAAGAAGACTTCGATCTCGACATTCTGGCCGGGGCAAGAGGCTACTCGATTGATCTCGATGTCAACATCGACCCCTTCGTCGGTCCTGCTGGGGCAGTGCGTTTCCCGGGTCGGTTCGCTTCACGAAGTCTCAGTTTCGTCGACCCCATCATCGGAGCCAAGGCTAACTGGAAGCTGTCTGAAAAATGGGACATGGATCTTTATGGAGACATCGGCGGATTTGGAGTGGGCTCCGACTTCACTTATCGCACCGGAGTCAATTTCGGCTATGCGGCCAACAAAACGGTCTCTTTACGGGCCGGCTACATCCTCATGGACTTTGACTACAGTCAAGGAAGCGGTCTCGATAGGGCCACCTACGATACCACCATGTACGGCCCGGTTCTTGGCGCCGGATTCAAGTTTTAAGAAGGGACGATATCTCAATGAAATTATGCAAAAAATTTGCAGGCGTGATCTTGTTTGCGGTTATTCTCACGGGCACGCCCTCGGCTTTCGCTCAAGAGACGACCGGTAAACTTGGAGCGCCCGATGCGACGACCACGATCAAAGGAAACCAACTCCCCGCTCCGGATCCCGCCTTCCAGGGCGTGATAAAACACGAGGCTCTAGAGTCAAAGCCGTCTTGGGCGCCCCGGGTAGTCCCTCCGAAGGGCGCCCCCAATATTCTCCTCATCATCACAGATGACGCCGGATTCGGTGTGCCCAGCACGTTCGGTGGGATCATCCCTACCCCCACCATGGACCGTCTGGCCGCGAACGGTCTCCGCTACAATAACATTCACTCCACCGCGCTCTGCTCACCCACTCGAGCGGCGCTGATCACAGGACGAAACCATCACTCGGCCGGCTTCGGTGTGATCGGTGAGCAGTCCACGGGATTTCCGGGCTACAACAGCATCATCGGCAAAGACAAGGCGACCATAGGGCGGATTCTGCTCGACAACGGCTACGCCACCTCCTGGTTCGGTAAGGACCACAACACGCCGACCTTCACTGCCAGCCAAGTTGGGCCGTTCGATCAGTGGCCAACCGGTATGGGGTTTGAGTACTTTTACGGTTTCATTGGCGGAGACGCCAATCAGTGGGAGCCTAATCTTTTCCGTAATACGACCCAGATCTATCCCTTCCAGGGTAAACCGGGCTGGAATTTGGTCACCGGCATGGCCGACGACTGTATCGAATACATGAATCGCGTGAATCAGATCCAACCGGACAAACCTTTCTTCATCAAGTACGCTCCCGGCGCTACCCACGCGCCTCATCACCCGACGAAGGAGTGGGTCGAGAAGATCCACGACATGCACCTGTTCGACAAAGGTTGGAACAAAGTGCGCGAGCAGATCTTCGAGAACCAGAAACGACTCGGTGTGATCCCGTCGAACACCAAACTCGAACCGTGGCCCACCAAAGTCATCAAGAATTGGGACGACTGTGACGCGGAGGAGAAAAAACTCTACCTTAAGCAGGTAGAAACCTTTGCAGCTTTTGCTGCCTACAACGATCACGAAATCGGCCGTGTCATCCAGACCGTTGAAGACATGGGTAAACTCGACAACACTCTCATCATCTATATCAACGGCGACAACGGCACCAGCGCTGAAGGCGGTCCTCTAGGAACGCCCAATGAAGTCGCTTTCTTCAACGGTGTCTCCGTGCCCGTGAAAGAGCAGATGAAATGGTATGATGTTTGGGGCACTGAAGAGACCTATAACCACATGTCGGCCGGTTGGTCATGGGCTTTCGACACCCCCTTCACATGGTTCAAACAGAACGCCTCGAAACTCGGAGGCATCCGTCAGGGCATGGTGGTTTCATGGCCTAACGGAATCAAGGAAAAAGGCGGCTTGCGACAACAGTTCTGTCACGTCATCGATATCGTGCCAACTCTTCTCGAGGTCAGCGGAATCCCCGCACCTCAAGTGGTTGACGGCATCAAGCAGGCCCCCATCGAGGGCACCAGCCTAGCCTACACTTTCAAAACCGAGAACGCAGAGGCCCAGTCACAGCACACCACGCAATACTTCGAGATGATGGGTCAGTGGGCTCTCTATAAGGATGGCTGGTTACTCAGCACGGAAGTAAACCGTGCTCCATGGGAAGCCTACGGAGTAGCCAATCCCGATCCACTCAACAATCAAGTGCTCGAACTGTACGACCTTAACAAGGACTTTAGTCAGTCTGAGAATATCGCCAAAGCTCACCCCGAAAAGGTCAAAGAGATGAAAGAGATGTTCATCGGGGAGGCCAACAAATATCAGGTCTTTCCTATGGATGCCTCGGTGGCCGCCCGATTGATCGCTCCGCGTCCGAACATCACGGCCGGTCGCTCGGAGTTCGTGTACACCGTACCGATGGTCGGACTGCCTCAGGGCGATTCGCCTCTTCTCCTCAACACCGATTACACCATCACCGCCGACATTGTGGTTCCCGCGAGTGGCGCTGAAGGAATGATGCTCACTTCGGGAGGTCGCTTCGCCGGTTACGGATTTTATCTGCTGAATGGCAAACCGGTTTTCCTTTGGAATCTGGTGGACTTGGAGCGCATCAAGTGGGAAGGCCCCGACGCTCTTTCTCCCGGCAAACATAAGGTCGAATTCGATTTCAAATATGACGGCCTTGGTGTGGGAACACTCGAGTTCAACAACATGAGCGGACTGGGCCGAGGAGGCACTGGAACCCTCAAGGTTGACGGCAAGGTTGTCGACACCAAGAAAATGGCCAAGACTTTGCCCATGATCTTGCAGTGGGACGAGAGTTTCGACATCGGTTCCGACACCCTGACTGGGGTCAACGACGCCGACTACAAACCCCCGTTCACCTTTACCGGTGACCTCAACAAACTGACGATCAAGGTCAACCGACCCCAACTGTCCCCCGCGGACATCAAGAAGTTGGAATCGGCTATGCGCAACAACGCGAAGAGCGAATAGCCGCGCTCGTTCTATCCTTACAGCAGACCTCCCCAGACTCTCCCTTAGGGGTTGCACGTCGGGGGAGGTCTTTTTTTTTGTTCCTGACCAAAGAGACCGTCATCTACGGCTTCCCCGTCAATTCGTTTCCTTTAGAAAAAGATTGGGAAAGCGTTTGTGATGGTTCCGGTTCTCGAGAGCTTTTCGAAGCCCCGGGTCTAGTCGGTGAAGGGACTTGTAGAGAAAGTCGATTCTCGCGTCCCAGGCCAGCGACGTACCCTCCAACTCCTGCAGTTCGTAGTAGTCGAATAACCATCTCCACACTTCTCCCTGCCTCTCCCAGACTGCGAAGGTCGCGGGGCCGCGGGGCGCGGTGCGGGTCAGGGCGTAGGTTTTTCCCTCCCACTCAACGATGTTGTAGTCGGTCATCACTTGAGCTGATTGTTCAGCCTCAGCCCAGGGATGGCTGTAGTGACCTGAGGCGGCCGTTTGCAGTTCACTGACTGTTTCAGCGAATCCTGGATAAGCGAGTAGCCAGCCTAGGGATAGAATGAGTGCAATGATACGCATAGATGACTCCTTCCGGGAAATTATTGGACCTCAAAAGGCGTTAACCCTGCGGTCAGTATCGCTGACCAGATTCGACGTCTTCAGCGAGGCCGCAACAGAGCCTGACATCGGCGGCTTGTAGGATGAGAGATCAAGGTTGCGAAGGAAGCCCCCAATGAGAATCGTCACTTGGAACTGCAACGGGTCTCACCAAAGGTGGGTTTTCGTACAACCTAGCCTTGATGCTTCGGTTACGCGCGAAAAATGGGCTTGGATCCCGTGTCGGTACTTTTGGCGTCGTGGTGCTTAAGGCTCCATTTCTTCTGTGTTCTGTCGGAGCCAATCCGTGATTGCCGATTCTTCGAGAGAACCTGCGGCGACCTGAAGCATGAAGTTGACGACTTCAACCTGACTGGCCACGATTTCAAGATCATTGAGGCCCAGGAATGTGTACATGGCGATGAAGGCGATTCTTTTGTTGCCGTCCGAATAGGGATGTGAGGTGGCCAGGGCATACCCGTAAGCTGCGGCCAACTCCCATAGGTTGATGGAATCAGCTTCGTAGACCCACCTGGTCTTTGGACGAGCCAGTGCTGACTCCAGAGCACTCTCATCCCGGACGCCTGAAAGTCCGCCGTGCTGCTTGAGTTGGTCTGCGTGAGCCTCATCGAGAAAGCGTCGCGTGAGCCAAAGAGGTTCGCCCTTCAAGGCTACTTGGCCAACTCTTTGAGAGCATCACGATACTTACGAGCTCCGCGCTGATAGATCTTCATGGCCTTGGCAAAAGTGGGGTCGTAAGGACTGATCAGGATACCCTCCGGAGTCACGCTGACAAAAGCTTGGTCGCCCTCTTCGAGATGAAAGTGCTCGGCAATCTCTTTAGGTAAGGTGGTGCTCAAAGAGCCACCTGAACGTCGAATTTTTATTTCTTTGATCATGAATCCACAGTACTACTTTTGTGCTACATGGTCAATCTGGTGGCATCAGATTTGTTTAAAATCGCACAGGTCTCAACTGCTTCAAGGCCGCATCCTTGAAATCGGAGGATGGGCCCCCAGGTTGGGTTTCCCTCCGTTAAATTAATGAGGATTATTGATATCATGATTTCTAAAATTCGCGCACTTCTCTTTCTGTGCGCCTTTCTCTGCTCCGCGGCTCTACCGACCCTAGCCCAAAGTCAGGCCGATCCCGTGGCGGTGATCAGCTTGGTTTGGGGAGTGGTCACCATCAAGCACGCCGATGCCGACTACAAGCCGGCACGCTGGCTCGAACCGGTGTTCCCCGGCGACCAAGTGATGACGGCCGGTCCCGGTTCAAAGCTTTTGATTACGTTTTTCTCTGACAATCACCAGGAGGTGATGGGCGAGGATATGATTGCAGCGGCCACTCCTGACGGTCTGAGCAAGACCAAAGGTAGCGGCACGATTCGCAAGGATCCTGCTCGTAATCCGTTTGGCGCCGGAGGGGTGGAAAGTCCCTTCGTCTACACCCATCGACTGGTTGAAGCTGACTTCCAAGGAGCGGACGCTCCAGGCGTCATCGAAGCCGAACAGCCGACACTCAGAGCCCGTGTACGCGCGGGGTTTCCCCCCACCTTCGCTTGGACCGAATCGGAGGCCAAAAACTACACCCTGAACATCATCGACCCCGCCACGGGCAACCCCGTTTGGACCAAGGTTGTCGACGGGATCCGCTATGTTCTGACCACCGATCAGGCCAACAAACTGCTCAAAGGCGTTAACTATCGATGGGGCGTCAACGCCGACAGCCAAGCTTGGGTGCGCCCTTATGAATTCAAACTGCTGACTCTTCCGCTGAAAAAGTGGTTTGATGAGCAAGAAGCTATCTTTGACGACAAACGTGCAAAGAACCAACTTCAGCGCAGCGACTGGACCGACTACCTGTTGGTCTGTTCACAGGTTTTGGACCTTGACCGCGTTTTCGAGTTGGCCGAGAAGATGAAAGAGATGGACCCAAAGAATCCACGAATCTACCGGGTTCTCACCCGCATCTATATTCGCAAAGGCTGTCCGGGGCACGCCAAGGCGGCACACGACAAAGAGATCGCCTTGGGCGGACTCGATCCCATCTACCCTTAAAGGAGAATCGCATGTTAGGAAAAATTTGGTTGACTTTGGCATTCGCTGTACTGCTGGTTTCGACCGGCACGGCCAAGCCCAACGAATATGACGGACTGAAGCTTCTAGGCTCAGGCAAGGCTCTTGTCGACCAGCTCAGCGACTCCACTCTCGTCTTACACGGCTTCGCCGGCAAGTACGACGAGAAATTGGCTGGGGTGTATCTGACTCAACACGGCAAGCAGGTTCGCTTCTATATGGGCCCGGTTGCCTGGGACACCTTGAAACAGAAACTGACCCTCGCCCGTGACCAGTGGGAGACGATCTCGCCGACGGCGTTCGCCGAAGCCGGTGATGTGAAAGGCTATCGCGTGGGTGACACCCAGTCGACGATGGTCGTCAGCATCCAGGGCGCCACGAAACTCGACAAGAAACGTCTGAATTTTTCGCTCAACGGTGGCGGGAACACCCCGCAGCGAGTCTTCGCCTCGATCAGCTTCGACCAAGTGAAGCTTCTGGTTGAGCAACTGCACAAAGTCGACGAGTTCCTGCGCGCTTCCGGACCTGCAACTCCCTAGTGGTTTGTTGGAGTCGTCTCTAGTTAAACGCTTGGAGAACCGATTCTCTTGGACTCCTACACGTCATCCGGGTAAAAAAAGGAGCGCACGCCAAACGGCGCGCGCTCCTTTTTTTACTTCGGCTTGGGGCTCGAAGCTCTCGCAGACCGCCCTAAATCTTCTTCCAGGTGGCGTCGGGATCAAAGCTCTTCATAGAGGATCCCAACTGTGCTGTCTGCTCTTTTAAGTCTTTCTGGTAGACCACACCGGAGGGACCCACCACAAATGTCATGATGCCAGTCTCACCATAAGTTGCGGGATAGGCCACTAGGGCGAATCCCGCCACCATGTTGCCGTTGATCAGGTACGAGAACGCGCCACCGGGCGCCGAGGCACCCTGAGAGGTAAGAATCCGATATCGGTATCCGTGAAACGGCTCACCGACTTGACCACTCGTCCTGCCGGCCTCAGCCATAAAGGGCCCCAAGGGACTCGCCACTTTGCCCGGGCCTGCCTCCCAATAGAGACCGTCATGCTTGTCGCCGGTGCTTGCGAACCGTTCTGCATAGTGGGCGATTCCCGAACCCTCGGGATCCATTTTGGCATATTCTCGTTGGGCATCGACATACGCCTCACAGGCACGAATCACGCTCAACTCGTTTCCGCCAATACGCCGGGCTCGGATCTCGTCTAGGCCCAAGGCCCCATCAAAGTACCACACCTTATTTTTCTTCACCAACGGAACGGGGAAGGGAAAGTTTTGAGCGCCCACCACCATCATTGTGTGAGACTCGTCTAGCGGCAACAGTTGTAACTTTGCCTTGGACGCTTTGAGGAATTCCAGCCGATCGGCAGCGTCCTCTTTGGCGTCTCCGTTCGTCAAGACGTCCTTGGCGCTATTTCCCACCAGTGCCAGCAGAGCTTTCGAGTCCTTATTGGTCACGGCGTCAATCATCGCTTTCGCGGCGGCTTCAGGAGTTGGGAAGGTCTTCTGTCCGGCCTCTTGGGCCGAAATAGGCAGCGCACAACTGGCTACCAACAGTACTGATATCATAAACTTCTTCATCGACGACCTCCACGAAATCCGCCACTAAAGCCTCCGAAGTGGGCAGCGCCGCCACCCATGCTTCCAAAGCCTCGACTGGCGTAATGACTAGCGTAACCACCACCTGCGGTCGTTGCGAACGCGGACCGACTCCGGTAAGCCCCACCAGATCCGCCGTAGCCACGATAGCCTGCGGCGGTCGTTCCCGTGTGATATGCGGTTGTGTTGCCCATAGGGCCCCGGTAGATTCCCGTGCTTCCAGTGTGCACGGCACCAGCACCGCCATAGCCATGATTCCAGGCCGAAGCGCCGGTATAGGCTCCCGTGTATCCCGCGTGGTAGGCGGGTCCCATGTACATGCCGTGGCCGCCCCAATTGAAGGCGCCGTAGTTGTCTGTGTAAGCAGATCCTAAAGCCACGCCCGCTCCAAAAGTCAATAGTCCAGCTCCGTAGGGATAACTGCTATCGTAAAGCGCACTCGGATCATAGGTCGGGACGTAGATTGTGTTCGGCGTCGGTGAGGAAATCACGATGTTGCTACCATCGGTGACGACGGTTTGCTGGGGGCTGTCTTTTAAAGCGCCAAGGGTCTGCGCTTGGGCCCGCAGTGCCTGAACGCAATCCATCACGCTACCTTTGTCGGCTAGGAAGTCCTGGCCCAGCGTCGTGGTGGCGTCAAGATCTCCCGTCATTTTTTTGAGCACGTCAGGAAAGCTGCACAACGCCTTCACAGTAGGGTCCCACGACTGAGAGGCCAGAGCCTTGTCCAAGTCTGTCGGCTGCAGGCCCGGGTTGGCGGCGCACCAGACGGAAGCTTCCATCAACTGGCCGGGGTAGGTCGAGGCTGCCAAAACCTGCGCCAGCAGAGAATCAGGGTAGAGCGCGTAGGGCGCACAGAGGGGGGTCAGGGGATTGGCGGAGAGGTTTGCGGTAGACTGAGCCAAGCACGGGCTTGTTGAACACACCGCCGCGATCACCAACCCAGCAACCATACCTTTCAAGTTCATAAGAGAATCTCCAGTCTTTCGAATTCGTCGCCGCCGTTTCAGGCACTTAGTCCTTGGATGTTACGTCCGAGGCCTGCAAGCGACCCGGCGATAGACTCGCCCATGGTTCATGCGGGTTGACACATTCCCTCCATGAACGCAGTGTCTAGCCCGCGCCAAGTGAGAGGTCCAAGCAGACCCTGAAAGGGCGGTCTAAGGAAATAGTAGGGTGAACTGACAGCGCAGAGTCCAGTCTGGGCCGTTGGTGGGCTTGACCACGTTCCCGTAGGCCTGCAGAGAGACGTTCACCTTTTGCTCTCCGATAGCGAAGATCCGACCGGCACCCCCACCCACGGGAATGGTCCACTTTTCACCGGGTCGTGCTTCCCAGTTCGAGGTCATGATGGGAGAAGTGGTAGCGTACCATCCCTTTTCAAAGTTCTTGTTGATGAAAGGCTGGACGGTCAAAAAACTCACATCGTCTCGGGCCGAGTTCCCGGCTACGGACCACTGCTGGTTCACCAAGGCCCCCAGAACCCATTTCCCCTTCATCGTCAATCCGACAGCGTTGACTCCCGCTAACCACTTGCCTGAGCCTAGTTTGTCCGCGGTCGCTGTGGGGAGCGTAACAGTGGGGCCAACACCCCAGATCAATTTCCCCGGCTTCGTGGTGGGAACAAAGAAGAATTGCAAATTGGTATCACCGAGGCCCAGTTCCGCGCCGGAGGCGAGGGATGCGGGCACGGCGGAATTCGGGACATAGGAGATCGGTATGATGGCGCGATTAACCAAGGTCAAATCTTTGCTCAACGGGACCGGGACAACCGGTTGAATGTTCATCGTCTGAGTGGTGTCGTCGTTGGGACCGACTCCGAAGTTAGCGTTGTACTGGAAGGGGACGCTGATCATGCTGGATATCGGGTTTTGGGCCTTGCGGGCGAGTTCCAGTGTCGCGTCTCCCGGACTTGCTGTTGAGCCTCCAGCCTCAGCATCGGCTTTTCTCGGAGAGGACTTCTCGGTCGCCGCCTCAACCTGGGACGGGTCGTTGGCAGGCTTCGTGTTCTCTGCGGGACTCGGAACCTTTTTGGGGTTCGGCTCTGCTTTAGGAGCGGTCTCTGTGCTCGGCGGATTGGGCGGATCCGTCATCCATCCGCCCAAAGATTGGGCCAGGCTGGATTGACAAAGCAGGGATACAAAGATCAGGAGAGCGAAAATTTTTGGAAACAGCTTCATGGTTTGGTTCACTAACTTCAGGGGATTTGGGCACTCGAGATGAACAGGTGCCGCGCGCCTTTCCATCCGCCCTGTCGCTCTCCTATCCGATTTTTGACAATAGGCCTTCGTCAAACCGGAAGCCTCGTCTTCACACCTTGGAACCTTTCAAGCACGAAGGGAAGTGTCGGGGCCCTTCGGAAAGGCCACCTATGAATATCCGGGGCCTTTTGCTGCTTTTTCTGCTTCTCATTGCCCCACTCGACCAGGTCTCGGCCCAAGCCGAGCAGCCTTCGGAAGACACTGCGTCCGTCAGAGTAAAAGAAGCAACAATAACCGACTCAGAAGGCTCCTCCGAAAGAGTTTCCGGAGAATCCGAAAAGGAAATTGAGGACCAAGGTCCGGCGGGGTGGCAAAGACGTAACGCCGCCGACAAGCGCAAGGGTGCAATCACGATTGACAACCAACCTCAAGTGCCGCCAGATCTGGACACCTATCACGCCTTGCCGTGGAAAAACATCTACGTTAAGGGAGGAGGATTCGCCGAGGTCGATTTCATCACGGATCTAGGTCATCCAGGCAAGCAGTTCAGTTTCACACCGTCTCAGATTCCTATTGGGTTCGACCCGACTCTCCAGACGAAGGGATTCGTCTCCTTGGGCCCCAGTGTACGGTTGGACGCCCGACGTACCCGCTTCAACGCTAATGTTTACTCACCTTATCCCCGTTTCAGCGAGGGGACCCGGTTTGGCTTTTCGATGGACTTCAGCGGTGCGGATGCTGCTCCAAACATCCGGCAAGCCTTCTTGGCCTGGCCTAATCTTATCATTGGCCGTACAGATTCGGTCTTCAAAGACAACGACGCTGAACCGGAAACTGTTGACCCCGCCGGACCCAACGCTTTGTTCGGCTTCCGACAAAATGCTGTCCGCTTCGTACTGCCCCTCGGCAATTACAACATCGCCGCATCGATTGAAGACTCGGGAGGAACGATCACTCCCACCGGGGTCAAGCCATCCGCCGACGGCTTGAAACAAAACCCAGATTACGGCTTTCACTTGCGCAGCAATCAAGATTGGGGCCACTTACAGCTTTCCGCTATCCTCCGCGATTTGGAGACAGCAGACTTCGCTGGTCAGCCTCAACAGTTCACCGGTTACGGTGCAGCTTTTTCCGGACAATTCTACACCTCTGAAAAGAGCAACCAACAGTTCGCTCTCACCTACGGCGACGGAGTCGGTCGTTACATCAGCGATCTGGCCGGCACTCGGTCAGAACTCGGATACAACGTCCAGGGTCAGTTGGGCCGCCAAAAGGCGTTCGCCGCCTACACAGCCTATCAGCACTGGTGGAGCGAAATCTCACGCTCGACAGCCTACCTCAGTTATGTGACCGTGGACGTGCGAGACGGGCAGCCCGGCAGTTCCTATAAATCGGGAACTAAGCTGGCAGTCAACTGGCTGCAAAGTCCCTCTAAACACCTCACTTGGGGTGGGGAATTGATGTACGGTCATCTGCTCAATTTTGCCGGAGAGACTGGCAATGCAGGACGGGTGCAGGGGATGGTCCGCTACAGCTTCTGAGCGCCGGTAAGGAGTTGGATTCTTTTTTGCACTGAGTTCACACCCCAGCACCTGGAGAACGACTGCCGCGATCGAGCTTATCGTTACTTGACGCAGCGAAATCCCAAATGATCTGTCCCTGAGGCTACGTCACCTTTACCTCGAGTGCCGACCATGTAGCGGGTGCAGTATTGGTCGGTGCACAGGTAAGAGCCGCCACGGTGGACGCGCTTTTTGGCTCCCGGCTCGGCTGGGTCAAAGGCGTCGTCCGGACCCTGAGGGTTGTGGGATATGGGGCCGGCTTGAGACAACTCTCGATAGTAGTCCGGTTGGTACCAGTCGCTGCACCATTCCCATACGTTTCCAGCCATATCCTGAAGGCCGTAGCCGTTAGCCGGAAACTGTCCCACGGGGGCGACTCCGGCGAAACCGTCTTGGCCTGCGTCCAATGTGGGGAATTCCCCCTGATAGATGTTGGCCATCCATTGACCGTTAGGCTTGAACTCGTCACCCCAGGCAAAGAACTTCTCAGATAGCCCGCCTCGGGCAGCGAACTCCCATTCGGCCTCGGTGGGAAGCCGCTTGCCGGCCCACTTAGCATAGGCCTCTGCGTCCTCATAAGCGACGTGCACCACCGGATAGTTCTCTTTGCCGTCAAGACTGCTCTGGGGACCGGAAGGATGTCGCCAATCCGCACCGGGCAGAAAGGTCCACCACTGCAGCAAGTTGTTCAAGGGAACCTTCGTTTCAGTGGGAGTAAAGACCGCCGAGCCCGGCACCAGAGATTCCGGAGGCACCGAGGGGAACTCCTCAGCCGAGAGCGGGCGTTCGGCGACGGTGACGTAACCGGTGGCCTCTACGAAGCGCAGGAACTGCGCGTTGGTGACCTCTGTCCGGTCCATCCAAAATTCATCCACGTGAACGCGATGCAGCGGTTGGGCATCGCTGGTCAAGTTCGAGCCTTCCAGAGTGCAAAAGGATTCTCCCTCGACCTCGCAGCCCATCA
>JBBKWP010000254.1:0-26535 GCA_037968995.1 Candidatus Xenobia bacterium | reverse complement strand
GCCCGGTCCCGCTGGGGGTGGTGCAGCGCCCGCCGGCGCGGGGGGGGCCGCTGCGACCCCGGGAGAGACCGTCTTGGTCGGCTTTTGGGGGAGGCCTCCACGAAGCTGATTCCCCTTTTCTTTTTTATAGACCGTGTACTTAACTCCCCAATGACCGTTAGGAAACTCCAACGACACGGTTCCTTGGTCCATTCCCACACAGCGAATGGCAGACTTCTTTCCGATGGAGAACCAGTAGACAAAGTTCAAGAGAACCACGCAGAGCATCGCGATGGCGGGGGCGGTGAGAACTTTCGGAACTGCATTCCACTGATTATAGAGGATGTAGCCGAAGTAGGCCCACACGGCCATATAGAGGAGGCCAAATATCTTGTGGGTCGTCGCCTCATTAAGGTAACTTTGTCTGCACCCGTCACAGGTTAGCGCTTTGAACGAAATCTTTTGGGGAGCAAGAATGTCTCCAAGAAGCCCGAAAAGATTCAGGGGAAAGAAGGCTCGGGCGAGTCGAGTTTCATGCCGGACTTGGGCGGGATTTTGGCCACAAATCATACAGATCGCGGGAATGTCCTCATCCCATAGTTCGGATTTTACGATTTTTACTCTCGACATTTGGGAAGGTTCTTTCTCTGAGGATCCTAAGGCTGTGGCTCGTCGGTCAGTTGTTCTATGGAATCAAGGATATCGCGGGACTGATTTTGTCGATATTCTTCGTACAGTTCTCCGGAAGCGTTCACAAACTTCTTGCGTTCTGACGGCGGAAACTCAAAAACTTTGATACCTTCTTTAATCGCTAACTCCTTTACGGCCTTATCGGCTTCCCGCTGTTTTGTCCGTTGGAAGCGAGCGGCTTCCACAGCGCTTTGTTGAAGAACATCTCGTTCCTCAGGTGTTAATGACTTGAAGACTTCGCTGTTGATCAAAACCATCTTGACAGAATAGGCGTGTCGAGTTTCAGAAATGTACTTGTGAACGTCGTAGAGATGAAAGTCCCAATAGGTGGGATAAGTGCGGTCGGCGCCGTCGATATACCCTTCCTTACCCATAAGATAGATCTTGTCGACTGGCGACGGGACCGGATCTCCACCAATGGCCTTGATGAAGCGCGTGAACGTCACGCTCTGCATCACTCGAAGTTTTTTGCCCTTGAATGCTGCATAGTCAGGAAGTGGAATGCTGGAGCTAAAAATTCGAAAGCCAACCTCAAAGTAGGCTAAGCCCACCAGATTTTTGTCGCTCAGACTGGTAAGGAGTTGTTGCCCTACAGGACCTTCAATGATTCGGTCGGCGTGGTCCTCGTCGGTCACCAGGAAGGGAAGGTCGAACACGTCCAGCAGATGGTTGAAGTTGGTCAACGGGCTGGTTGTAGAGAGACTCATGGAGAGGGTGCCCTTTCGAACAGCTTCCACTAACTCGCGCTCATCCATCTGCACCCCGTCCACCAAGCCTCCGGGAAACAGTTCCACATTGAGGTCACTGTTCGTTCTGGTTCTCACGTTTTTGGCGAAGGCTTCCATAGCCAGAGCGAAGGTGGAATCTTTGGAGTCTACAAAGCCGCAACGTAGGGTTCTTAAAGCCGCGCTGGGACTGCGGGTCGTCGATTCTACGACCGGCACAGGGCTGACCGGGTTGGAACTTTTCGTCTTTTGAGTGCGGGCCAGCGGAGTCACGATCAGATAGAGACCGAAGAGAGTACAAGCGATGCCTGTCCAAACGGAAGGCCAAAAGACGCCGGTGGACGTCGGGATCTCGGGGAGTCTGGAAGCCCATTCGGCATCGCGACTCTCAGGCGATGCAGACACGATTGCGACCACCTCGCTTGGCTTCATAGAGGGCAATGTCTGATTTGTTGAGCAATTCGTCTCCGGTGTCGGCATGCTGAGGGAAAGAGGCAACCCCGATGGAGATGGTAACCCGCCCGCCGGGCTGGTTTTCACCGCCGACAAATTTTTCCGCTTCAACAGCGGCCCGGACACGCTCAGCCACTTCGTGAGCCCGCTTGATAGTGACGCCCCGTAAAAGGATCATGAACTCTTCGCCGCCATACCGTGCAACCAAGTCTGGCAGGCGATCACCGGCTTGACGGCTGTTCACCATACAGAGCGACGCGACTCCTACCAGAGCTACGTTGCCAAGTTCATGGCCGTTGACATCGTTGAAATTCTTAAAATGGTCAATGTCGAACATCAGCAAGCACAGGGTTTCTTCGGACTGACGACACTGTTCAAGAGTACGATCGAGTTGTTCGCGGAAGTAGCCATAGTTGTAGAGAGACGTGAGACGATCGGTGATAGCGTTTTGGTATGTGCGGGCATTTTGAATGCTGATGGCGGCCAACTGGGCCAGTGCCATCAGCATTTTCAGATCTCCGGACGAGAAAGGTTCGCCGCTTTTTTTGTTGTTGACGTTAAGGACGCCAAGGACACGATCTCTCACCTTGAGCGGAACGGAGATGAGGCTAGTCCAAGAATCATCGGAGCGCGAATCGCGGGAAAAAGTAGGATGGTTTCCCAAATCTTCGATGAGAATCGGCTTTCCCGTCTCGGCGACCGTTCCGGAAATCCCATCCCCAACGGGAACCCTGACTTTCCCCGCTGTATCCTCTCGAAGCCCGCGTGCCGCCACCACGTCGAGGTATTCTCCAGAATCGTCCACCAACATAAGCGAGGCGTGATCGACCTCGAGAATTTCGGCGGCCTGGTCGAGAATCCGGCTTGAGACCTCTTCGAGATTCATGACCGTGGCCACCGTCTCAGCGGACTCATAGAGCACGGTCAACTCTTCATACTTTGAAATCAGCTCTTCTAAGGTGTTCTGAAGCTCGTATCGCAGCCCGGCTTCCTGGAGGACCTTCTGATGAACCATCTCAACGAGCGGTGATGTCTCCTGTTCCGAAGGAGAGGTGTCCTCGACGGCTAGGTGACCAATGGTTTTCCCAGCCACTTCGATGGTTAGAAAACGGGCTTCAGCCGGAATCGCTTCCGTCATGGGAGCCCCTTCAGCGTCGGCCAGAAAGAACCGAAGTCCTAGGGCAGCCAACCCTTCGTTGAAGGGCCGTAGATCGTCGTCGCCGACGAGGGCTTCGAAACCGCTCACCTGAGCCGCCGATCCCGATCCGAAAGCTTTCGAAGCTTGCCGTTGAGCATTATTCTCCCAGCAACTCCTTGACGCGCGACACCAACTTACGGGGGGAGTAGGGTTTGGTTATGTACTCATTGGCTCCGCTCTCCAAAGAATTGAGTCGATCAACTTCCTGGCCTTTTGCGGTGATCATCACGATGTAAAGATCCTGATATTCTACGATCTCACGCAGTTTGCGGAGGACCGTATTGCCGTCCATCTTGGGCATCTGGATGTCAAGAAAGACGAGGTCCGGCTTGGATTCTTGTACTCTTTCGAAGGCTTCTTCACCATTACAAGCCGTGACCACCCGGTAGCCTTGTTTCTTGAGAATGAATTCTAATGAACGAAGAACGTGAGGTTCATCGTCGGCGATAACGATTGTCTTTGGCATCAGTTCTCCTCCTTCTCTTGTTGACCCCGGGTTTTCAAGCTTTGTCCCACCGCGAGGAGACTTTCTCGTACAAGCTTCGCAAGCTCTTTTTCGGTGAAGGGCTTGGTCATAAGGCTTTCAGCTCCCCCTTGCAAGGCGCGGATTCTCTCGTCTGGTTCGGCTGCGGTGAGGATCACCACGGGTATTTCCGCGGTGCTGCTATTCTGTTTCAGCGCTAAGAGCACCTCGTGACCTGTCATGATAGGCATCATGAGATCCAAAATGATGAGGTCCGGCTGTTTTTCTCTGGCCAAGTCGAGGCCTTCCTTGCCGTTGCGGGCCAAGGCGACTTCGAATCCGTGGTTGGTCAGAATCGTGGAGAGGGCTTTGAGGACGCTGTCGTCATCGTCTACAACCAAAATGTGGCCCGGACCCTCCGATTTTCGCGCCGGTCCAGCGGCGATCAATCGAGAGACTCGGTCGACCAGGCGCTCTCGGTCGATGGGCTTAGGTAGGTAATCGCTGGCGCCCAGGCGGAAACATCGCTCTTCGTCTTCGATAATAGAAAGAATGATCACCGGTATATTGCGAGTGGAAGATTGCTGTTTGAGCCGTTCTAAGACCTCAAAGCCGTCGATGTCAGGCAAGACCAGGTCCAGCAGCACGATCGCTGGTTTCTCACGCATCGCGATGGCTACCGCATCTTCGCCGGTACGGGCCTCTATCACTAAGAACCCTTCGCCCTCGAGAATGTGGCGGAGAAAGCGTCGAATCGATGGCTCATCATCCACGATGAGCACGGTTTGGCCGGGCTCAAATCCTTGACTAATTAAGGAGAATTCCGGCTTGTCGATCGAGGGGGTCGTTTCGGTGTCGGGATCGCTCTCGACGTGCAGGGGGAGTTCGATAATGAAGGTGGACCCGTGGCCAAGTTCGCTCTCTAGGTAAAGCTTTCCGTCGTGATGTTCGGTGATCGAGCGCGCGATGGGAAGTCCCAGGCCGGATCCTTTGATGTCCCGAGTCTCCGAGGAGTCGACTTGGGAAAACTTCTCGAAAATCGACTCGTGAAACTGGGGTTCGATGCCAACGCCGCTGTCGGCGATGGAGATCCGAGCGGTCAGAAGATCCTGGCGGGCGGCGCTGACCTTGACAGTACCGCCTTCGCTGGTGAATTTGATCGCGTTGCCCAACAAGTTGGTGACCACCTGGATGAGTTTGTCGCGATCGCCCACGGTGGGTAGGTCGTCCTCGATGTCCGACTCGAGGAACAGTCCCTTCTTCTCGGCAGCGCCGCGCAGGGATGTTACTGCCGTGGACACGACTTCTTGGAGGTCTAAAGGCTCGCGGTCCCACTTCATACGGCCCGCTTCGATCCGCGAGAGATCGAGGAGATTGTTGATCAACCGCGTCAACCGGTCGGATTCCTTGTTGATAATTTCCAAAAATTCTTGCTGAGTTTCGGGGTCCTCTCCAACGTTGTCCAAAAGGATCTCGGCGAAGGCTTTGATGGAGGTCAAAGGCGTGCGAAGTTCGTGGGAGACGGTGTTCAGGAACTCGCTCTTCATGAGGTCGAGTTCTTTGAGTTTCTCGTTAGCTTCTTCCAACTCGGCTCGGGAACGTTCGATGGTGTCGCGCATGGACCGCTCTTCTTCGAGAATGATCCGAAGATGTCGAACCATCTCATTGACGGCCATGGTCAACTGACCCATTTCATCGTCTTTGCCGGTAGGGGCTTCACCCGTGAGATCGCCAGCCTGCACTCGACCGGCGAACTCTAAAAGATTGTGCACCCGTTGTTGAAGGCTAATGCGGGCTGTTTTCTCACGTTCGAGCATGGTTTGTAGGCGGGTGGCCATGCGGTTGATGGTGGCGCCTAGGAGTCCTATTTCGTCATTGCTTGCTTCAAGAGCCCGAGCTTGCAGATTTCCGCTGGCGACCTCCCTAGCGGTACCGGCGAGAGCCAGCAGCGGGCGGGTGAAGCGTCGAGCCAATACAGCCGCGAAAATGATCGCTCCTCCCAACAGGATGAGAGTCAGACCTTGCAGGTGTCGTCGGGACTGGGCCAGAGCGTGGTCGAGCGCTTCTTGACTCATTCCGATACGGACGGTTCCGAGGCGACGTCCGACGACGAGGATAGGTTGGGCGACATCTAGGACGTCTTGCCCTTCGTACTCGACAATTCTGGTGCGTTCGGTGGCGGTTTCTTGGGCGGACAAGTTGATGTTGTCTTCCGGAGACTCGCCGATTTCCAACCGGTCGGTAGAGGCTACGATGCGTCCTTGGTCATTGATGATGAGGGCGTAACGTACATCCCGCAGACGGGCTAACTGGTCGAGGTTGGCCTGCAGTTGAAAGTCAGAAAAGGTCCGCATCGCCTCGGCGGAGATAATGGCCAACGACGAGGCCAAGGTGCTACCTCGGCTCTGAGATTCGTCGGTTAAGATCTTGGTTTCGTGTCGTAAAACGACATAAAACGAAAAGATCATGAATACTAGGATGAGCGGAAACATCGCCAGAGCCAGTTTAACGTTAAGACTGACAATGTTTTCTGCGGGCCGTCTGCTTGCCATCGCCTGCGGCTTCGGCGCCGATCAAGAGCTTCCTATGAAGAATTCCCGACTTGTCGGGCGATCAGCTAGCTTTATCGGTGTGTTGGTCCCGGGGGGACAGACGTTTGGAAATCGCACTGGTCAAGAAATCGAGAGAGTCTCGCTTTCGGCGGGGGAGGGTAGGGCCGGTGGCCACGGGTTGGAGAAATCCCAGCATGCGCTGGTCGATCAAGATTTCTACTCTACGTCTACGCTTTTCATGTTGCCTCATTTCATCACATCCTTTCTGATGGTTCTCTATGGGCGGTCTATCCAAAGTCGCAAATTTTCAAGTTTTCATGCATCTCTTTGAATAATTCTAAAATAAAATTTCTTAAAAAACAAGGAAAGTCGTAAATCGGACATTTTCTCCCTATCCCAGGGTATAAAAAAGCCCCAAAAGCGAACTCTTGTTCGTTTTTGGGGCTCTTGAGACGATGAGTGCGCTCCATGAGTGCTATGGAATTTAGAAATGCACCCCAAAGTTGACATTGAGGTTATCGTTACTGTCACTGGTACTTTGAAGCGTTCCGGGGATGACGCCGCTCGCAAAATTACCCCGGACATATTCGAGACCGAGCCAAGCGCCCTGCCAGAGTTGGAAATCCGAACCGATTAGGTAGGAATCCCCTTGAGTGCCGTCGTTGATCCAACTGTGGTAGTAACCACCTCGAAGCCTCCACCAATCGGTTACAATCTCGGTATATTCCGTTCCGATACTGTCCGTTTGGAGATTTGCCGGGGCGAATCGTAGGAAATCGTTGACCGGTTGATTGTTGAACTGACCGGAATGTTCGTAGCTCACTTGCCACTCTCGTTTGCCCGGCTTGGAGAGCACTTGGTAGGTCGGTCCCACGGAGTAGATCGTTTGGTCGCTTCCGTCGTCGAATTGATAGAAGTCGACGGCACCCCCGAGAGAGAGGCGGGGCCCCACGGACACTCCTGTGAAAAGCCCTTGGCGATTATATTTGTACTGGGTCGCGAGCGCCAAGGGGGTGTAGGACCAGATGTCGCGTTCCACGATGGCGCCGGCACGGAAACTGTCGCTGTCGTAAAGACCTTGAAGGCTATAGAGACCGTAGCTACCCACGTAGCCGGTGGCGCTCCAGTTTTTATCGAAGTTGTAAGAGGCTCCCGCATAGATGAAGTCGCGACTGGCGCTCCCCAGTACTCCGTCGGAGACATCGCGGTAGTTATAACGAACCCTAAGGTCGAGTTCGGTTCCTTGAACGGGCACCCTGAAGGTGTTGTCTAGAATCTTGTAGTTGTTGATGTCCTGCGTTCCAAAATCGCCTCCGAAGAGGTATTGGGGGTGCATGAGCTTCTTAGCGATCTGGATGCGATCTCCCAAAGATTTGCCAATAGCCGAGGAAGTCAGTGCCGGCCGGATGGTGCCGGGCCCAACTTGAGTGCGTTCAGCGGTGAGTTGACCGTTGGGACGGATCGGGTTGACCACGTCGATCCCTTGATCGCTGTTGGTGAGGCTCGCTTCGCCGCCCAAGGCTTCGGCTTTCCTGTAATACTCGAGTGCCGTGTTGGCGCGACCGTTGGCTAAATAGTCATCCCCTTGGGCAGCGTAGATTTTTGCCAGTTGATTTCCGTGACTGGTGTTTTCGGGATCCGCGGCCGCCAGTTCTTCAAAAAGCACTTGGGCTGCGTCTAATCTGTTGGAGTTCAGGTAGGCTGTGCCGAGACCGGTGCGGTACTTGACGTTGCCTGGGTCCATCTCCAAGGCGGTCCCAAAGGCTCTGGCCGCGTCCTCGTTGCGGTTGATCGCTAAGTACAGTTCTCCGATTTCGTTCCAGTACTCAGCGTCCACTTCATTGGATTTGGCATAAACTTCCATGATCTCGATCTGCTGCTCCGTGCGATCGGTGGCTTTGTAGAGTTCCGCCATCCGCGTCATCATCTTGGGCGTCCCTAGGCCGAGTTCGATCAGACGCTGTCCGCTTTTGAGAGCCTCTGTCTGCATATCGTAGGCATCGTAGAGATCGAAAAGCACGATTTGCCATTCGGGGTTGTTAGGTTCGAGTTCTCCCAACTTGGAATACATTTTGATGGCGTAGGCGAAGTTTCTCTTCTCCAGCATCAACTCACCGAGTTCTTGGTACGGAATCGTATTTTCCGGGTCGATGGCAAACGCTTTCTGATACGACACCACGGCGGAGTCGAAGTAGCCCTGCTTGAGCAGTTCGCGCGCTTTCTCAACCTCGGCCTGAGAGAGTTGAGTTCTCTCGGCGGGAGTGAGCGCATCGAGATTTGTGTCGTCTTGCGCCCAAACGGCTTGGGATGTCAGCAAAAGGAGGAGGGCTCCTAGTAGGGCTCGTGTGATGATGTTCGTTCTCATGGTGTTTCCTTCCTAATGCGAAACGACGTGGTCTTGTCGTACCCGTCTAGACGCCCTTCCCAAACAAGACGGCCTTGGGCGTCGGTGGTTACTTTATATGATTTATCGCCGACGCTAATTTGGTACGGGTGAGTCGCAGTGAGATTCCGGAGAACCAATTCCGCGGGGCCTTGCCCTTCGGCCAAGAAGCTGATCTCCTTGGGATCCATTTTTACCTTCTGGGTCCGGTGGCTAAACCGTTCCAAGTAGACTTTGGTCGTTGGAGAAGTCGTTAGCAGGATCCGCGCCTCACCCTTCCCATCGAGGTGTACGTAAAGATCGCCGTTGAAATGATAGCTTCCCAGAACTCCGGAACTCTTCTCGAGGTCAGGGTTCCTGGCCTCTTTGTCATACCGGATCGTCCGTAAGTTGCCCGAATTAGCGACCCAAGTGGCGCCTTCTTCGGTCTGACCTAGTTGGGTTCTCAAGCTATCTTCTAGAATGTCGACATAGTCGGAGGCGAACATCGGAGCGAGAGGTTGACCGCGTACAAAGTTATAGGCGGCATCCAATCCGTCAATACCGAGTTGTCGCTCCGCCAGATAGAAGTGGTAGTAAACATTCATGGCGCGCAGACGGCGCGGGGACTCGGTCTTCGAGAAATAATCGACCAGGTTCTTCATGCCGTCGTAATTTCGAGTCCACGACGAAGTATAGTAGAAGTCGCCGGCGGCGCTAACGTGGTATTGAGTTTCATCGCCGGTCCTCCCAAAAAGCGGCTTCAAACCGGCGATGTTAGGATGCTCTTGGTCGAACACCGATTCTCCGCCGTTGAGATTCGGGAGGCCCTTCTCGCGCACCATAGAGAGGGCTTGAGGTGGAGGGTTACACCGTCCACTCCAGAGCAGAATTTGACACCGTTTGTCGGGTGGACTAAGGGCATCGATGAAGGCGATGGAGTCCTCGATTTCTTTCTTCAGATCGATGTCTCGGCGGACCAAGCTGACTCTGTCTGGGTTGGCATCGCTCACCGTGAGATCACCCTTGAGCCAGTCGAAAGGATGAGTAGTCGTGTGGGAGGCGGGTTCGACGTTGGGCAGAGCCAGGATCTCTTGAGCGGTTCTCAATTCCCGAGAATACTTTGGGTCCAGCATCTTGGAGATGTCGTTGGTCACGAAACTGACGGTGATGGGAAGACCCAGTTTGGATAGGACCTCTCGAAGCATCATTTCACCGTTGAGGCTACTTCGATCGATCAAAGAGATTCCGCCAAAGGCGTCTCCGTCGATGTGAGAAAAATAGATTCGATTTCCGTTCAGTGTGGTGACGTCGGGCTTGGCCATCTCTTCGACCCTAAAAGCTTGACTGAAAAAGCGAAAGGGGTCGAGGCGCCAGGCTTCCCCCCCTAACTCTTCGGCCACCGCCACTTGGCCGGCGTCGGGGCGGACCGATTCGGTCAGTTTGACTCTTGCCTGAGCGGTGTCGTGCATGGCGAACGGTCCAACCACGACCCCTCCGGTAGGCGTGATAGCGACCACATCGCTTAGCCCCTCACGGCGTTTCACGGTCAATTTCACTTGAACGTCGGGATTCTGGGCCCGTACCAGATGCCAACCGGTATGGAGATCCTTGTCGGCCCAATTCAAAGCTCGCTCGAATCCCATGGTCTGCGGCACCTCGAACACGACACTGGCGTCTTTCGGCGCCACCGCTTTGAAACCGGAGAACCCGCGCTGGGAGACTGTGGGCGAACTGCCAAGGGGATCGTAATCAAGGCCCATCACGGCGTAGGTGGCTTTGGGGTCGACAGCGCTAAGATCCGCATCGTCGCGCAGGTCGTATCCACCCATGACGACACCATAACGCCCGGCTTTCATCTGTTTTTGAAACCAACTGTCGAAGCCCTCGGCTCTTGGAATCACGCTCTTGGAGAGCCAAAGTATGACTCCCCGGTAGCTCTCCATTTCCGCATCGTCAGGAAGGGGATCCTCGATGGCTCGATAGTCGGTGACCAATCCTAGATGGTCGAGGATCACCTCTGCGTTGATATAGACCTGGTTCTCAATGGGTGACTCGTTCATGGAGCGCTGATAGAAGCAGAGGATCTTTCGTCGTATCGGTTTGACTCCGGAAGGATACGGCTTCTGACCGCCTATCACGACTCGGGGTCGGACTGGGAGAGCGGGTCGAGAGGTTTTCCCCACGTCAAAGGTCGGGGCGGGGGCGTCTTGAGAAAGGGTCCCGTCCGACTCCAAGGATGTTTTGAGAAACTTTTTCAGGTCGAGGTGAAAGCGAGGCTGTTTGGTGGTGGGATCGGTACTGAGGATATAACTTTCTAAGGCTAGGCCGCCAGCGGGAGTAGACACCACGACGGCACTCTCACCGTCGGATAGGTCTTTTCTGTTGACGCTTAGGTAGACCTGATTCTCGGGGTTCTCGGAACGGATCCAGTAGTAGTGTCCCACCTGGCCGGGCTCTAGCCAGGTCATCATGGATGGGTCCTTTTTGACCACTGTGACTTCGGAGCGATCCGGCGTCCAGGCTCCTCGAAACTCTAAGCCGAATGGGTAGAAAAATCGGTTGTACTCCGGCGATTGTAGGAAGCGTCGAACCACGCCGCCCTTGGACGGGATGTCTTGGGCGAAAGCTCCAAAGTTTCCCAGGATCACGACTTTGCGCCGGTCTTGCACCTGCTGGGCCAGCCAGTCGACGTACTCGTCCGCGTTGGGCATCTCCGGGGTTTGATACCAGGAGATGATTCCGCTGTATCCCTTCATGGTGTCTGGGCTCGGGAGACCTTTTTCAATATCCCGGTAGTCGATGGCGTAGCCTAGGTCGAAAAGGGGGGCGCTGGCGAATCTCGCTAGAAAGTTGTTGTGAGCGTCGACGCTTTCGCTGGACTTGTAAAGGCCCAGTACTCTCTTTTCCGCCTTCGAGGTGACCTTCTCGGCCGCCAGGATCGAGGTCATAAAGGACCGCAGGTCGAGGTGGTCTACGTACGTTTCCTGGGCCATGCCGCCAAAGGGCGTACGAACCACCAAGGCGCTTTCGCTGTCGTCGAGGTCCGTGCGCTTCACTTCAAGGTCGATCGTGTTGTTCGAATTAACGCTTTGAAATAAGAGATAATAGGACAACGGGGACGGCGCTGTGGCCGGCGCTTGCTGTTTTGTCACCATCAAGAGACGGGTCTCTCCGGTGTAGGCGGCGGCGTACGACAATCCGAACGGATAGAAAAAGCGGTTGAGACTTTCGTTGGTCATCCAGGTGGTGCCGTCGCTGGTGTGGGCCCCAAAGTTCCCCAAAATGATCACCTTGCGCCCCGCTGCGGTTTGTGATGCGAGCCAGTCGATGTAGGCTTCGGGGTCGGCTATTTTCGGACTGGCGAACCAACTCACGACCGCCGTCGCCTTCCCTGGGTCAACTAATCCCGAGTCGATGTCGTGGAATCGTGTTTTGTAACCTAGAGCTTCTAGAATAGGCTGAACCTTTTGCGCCAACCGCCCGGTGTTGGGGTCCGCTTCCTCAGACGACTTGTAAAGCAGGAGGATATCGCGGGCGGGCACTTGCGACCAGGCCCCGAGGCACAACAGGATGAGGAGTGGTAAGCAGATTGAATAGATTCGTCTCATAAGGCTTCACGCCATTTCCCGTGCCGGCTTGATGTCCTTTGAGGCTATTGTATGACCTTATCCCTTTGGGGAACGAACCTGAGGTGGGGTATCGAAACGACGAACGACGTCATCCTGCAGTTTTTCGAGACCTCGTGGGGCGACATAGGGAACGAATCCCAAGTCGCGCG
Source organism: Candidatus Xenobia bacterium (assembly GCA_037968995.1). Lineage (GTDB taxonomy): Bacteria > Vulcanimicrobiota > Xenobia > Xenobiales > JADMJV01 > JAEXNA01. Next base: position 14,332 of record JBBKWP010000254.1, on the reverse strand, counting down.
AGCGCCGAATGCAATCAGCGATCTGAGGCTCGCGGTTGGTATAATCGATCAATAAAACCAATTTTCCGTCACCGGTTTGAGCGAAACGGGAAAGCTGTTCGGCTAGCTCCTTCGTTACCTCGGGGGGGGTCGGCTGATTGTCGCCTCCGTACCCGTAGAAGAGGCCCTCGCGCCCAAGCCCGTCGAGGGCGTTGGAAAAATTTGTGTTCTGGGTAAGGGCTTCGGCGTTCTGCGCGAAGACACCGAATTTTGGATTGGCCGTTCTGGCCCGTGCCGCCAGCGCCAGCACGAAGTCGACCATTCTTTGGCGGGCCTTAGTGTCCCCTTGACCTTCGAAGGCCTCATATCCATCGACGATATCGAAGTAGACTCCATCATAACCCTCGGAAACAATTGCATCGAGTTCCCGGCTTACTAGGATTTGCCACTCAGGATCCCAGTAATGGACGGGATAATTTTCTGGCCATTTGGGATTTTCTTTGCCCAGCCAGGTAGGAGGATGCTGCTTCCAGGATTTGTCCCAGTAAGGCCGATAGCTTTCGGCCTCTCCCACCGACAGATAGGCGACGACGCGTTTTCCGGTACGCTGAAGCCTCTGAATCTGAGAAGGAGTCATTCGCCCGTCGGCTTCGGCTTCGGGGTTGGGATCCAGAACCAACAGATCCACTTCGCCGGCTTCCAGTTGTTGAAAGTTGACGGACTGCAGTTGGTAGGCCCAGCTTCGGACCTCTCGCCAGTCGGTCCGTTGAGGTGCGCTGCCGCCGTCTTTTTGACTGTTCTTGTTCACGCAGTTGAAAAGTAAGCTTCCACTCAAAAGGAGGGCTAAAGTCGTGAGGCTGGTCTTGACCACTTTAAAGGAGTTCAGCGCGGCTCTGGGGGGGCCTCCCGTTTTCCAAGGCAGAGGGCGGATTTATCAAACTGTGGGGCGAAAGGCGCCCGCATATGTTAGCCTCGCGCGCTTCACTTGTTTGGACTTTGGCTCTGTTCTTTTTATCAGGGGCGACCTCGCTCGTCTACGAGGTTCTCTGGACTCGACGTCTGTCTCTCACCTTTGGGCATACCGTACTCGCTGTTTCCACGGTCCTGACGGTTTTTATGACAGGACTTGCGTTAGGCTCGTTTCTGGCCGGGCGTTGGTCTGACGGAGAGCGCGCCCGTCTCTCCTCGGCGGGGGACGCTCGTGGCGCGGGACGGTTTCTAGCGCTTTACGGATACCTGGAGCTCTTTATAGGAGCATGGGGAGTTCTTTCGCTCTTCTTTCTTAACGGAGTTGAGAGTATCTACCTCGCCGCTGCCCAAAGCGGTACCGAAGGAGCCGCTCTCTACGCGATCGTCTTCCTCGGCTCGTTTGTGGTCCTGCTCCCACCCACCACGGCTATGGGGGCCACACTGCCGGTTTTCACACAGCTTCTGGTGGTGACAAAGGCCGCGGTGGGGACATGGCTGTCGCGAATCTACGGTTGGAACACCTTGGGAGCCTGCTGCGGCGCCGCTATCGGGGGATTCTTGCTCCTGCCGCTTTATGGACTCAAGCTTTCTGTAGTGGGCGCTGCCTTCGGGAACCTGGTGATCGGGGGTGTAGCTATTTTAGCGGCCCGACGCTTGGACTTCGGACGGCTCGTCGACCCTCCCGTGGACCAAGACGACTCAGCCGCCGGAGGGGGCGAGCGGCGCGGGAGTCTGTTGCTTCCAGTGGCCTTCGGACTGTCCGGTTTCGCGGCTATGGTCTATCAACTCGGTTGGACCCGCGGGCTGATTCTGTCTATGGGCTCGTCTACGTACTCCTTTTCTATCATATTGACGGCATTTCTAGCCTCGCTGGGTCTGGGATCCCTCATCTATAAGAAGACTATGGGAGAAAGAGTTCCTCGGATCTGGCATCTGGGCGTTCTTCAGTTCGCTATTGGTTTGTCCGGACTGCTGGCGACCTACGCTATTGGCCGACTGCCCGAGGTGATGGTGTGGGCAGTCCCCAATTTAGGGCACCATTTCCTGAAAATCATGCTGTTTGATTTTGCCATCGTTTTAGCTTTGATGTTTCTACCCACGCTCGCTATGGGCTTGACCTTTCCTTTAGTCACCCATCTCTATACGGAAAAATTGACCTCCTTGGGGCGTCGCTTGGGCGAGGCTTATGCCGCCAACACGTGTGGAGCCATCGCCGGCTCGTTTTTGGGTGGCTTTTTTCTGGTGCCAACTTTTGGAGCTCAAAAAGCCTTGCTTGGAGCGGTCTCTTTGAACCTGATCGTCGGACTTGTCTTGGCATTCGCCGGCAATAAGGAGGGTAGGGGGGGCGCTGCCGCTCCGAGGACGGGCTTGCTTGTCACCGCACTGTTGGGATTCGCGTTGGTGGCCTTCGTGCCAAGATGGAACCCCACGGAACTCTCCGCCGGTGCGGGCATCTACGCCAATGCCGACCACTTTCTTTTTCAGCCAGCCTATTACAAGGATGGAGTTTCCGCTACGGTGACGGTGGGCTTCAACGGGCCCCACGCCCCCTACCTAAAAGTCAATGGCAAAACTGACGCTTCCCTCGGCCAGGAGGATATGGCGCATCAGGTTCTCCTGGGCTTGTTGCCGTTGACCCTTCACCATCAACCCAAGAAAGTTGCTCTTGTGGGATTGGGATCTGGAGTGACGGCGGCCTGCCTTGCCGCCGCCCAAGATGTGGAGAAGATTCGCTGCGCGGAACTTGAACCCGCCGTGGTTGAGGTACAGAAGTTCTTCGCGCCTTACGTCGAAAGGGTAGCCGAGAATCCGAAACTCGACCTTCAAGTCAACGATGGGCGAACTTTTATCCTGGGTTCTCCTGAGAAATTTGACCTCATCATCAGTCAGCCATCGAATCCTTGGATCGCTGGGATTGGCAACCTCTATACAGAGGACTTTTATCGCGCCTGCGCCGAGCAACTTGAGCCCAAAGGGATCATGTGCCAGTGGATCAATGTCTATGCCGTTTCCAAAGCAGACGTTGACATGGTCCTGGCGACTTTCTTTGAGGTCTTTCCCGAGGGACTTCTCTTTCAGATCGGTCCGGGAGATCTCATTATCTTGGGGAGCAGCGAACCGGTGGCCCTCGACGCTAACCGCATGCAGAAGCTGTGGGAGGAAGACTCGGTCGCATACTGGTTCCAGACCATAGGTCTTCTCACGCCGGACTATCTCTATGGAACCTTCGTCGCGACCCGGAAGGAAGTGATGGACCGGTACACTAGTGAAACTTTGCCTACGCTGAATACCGATGACCGGCCGTTGCTCGAGTTCCGAGCGCCTCTATCGCTCTACACTCGAGACCCCGAGGTAGAGGGGTTCTCAGACACGTTTCCGAGCCTTTTGCCGCCAGGTGTACCAGTCGATCCCTCAACGACCGTAAACGCCCTCCTTGGGAGGATGCAGGTTGGGCGTTTTCTCTCCACGGAGAAGCGCATCGACGAGGCGCTCAGAGCGCAACTTCCCGGGGCTCCTCTAGCCGGAGCCGTTTTGGCCCAACGAACGGGCGATTTAGAAGCCGCGGAGGGACTCCTGCGGGCCCTCCCACCTTCGTACGCGGACGAGATTCCGACTCAAATAAAACTAGGCGACATGCGTAGTCTCGCCGAGCAGTGGTCGACCGCTCTACTCCACTATGAGAGAGCCTTAAAGAAGCCGTTACCGGGCTCACGGTATCCTCTGAACATGAAAGCGGGACGCGCGGCTCAGCGCTCTGGTGATTCGGAACTCGCTCTGGAGTATTTTGGCAAAGCCGCGGATCTGACGGACCGCCCGGACCCACTAGCCGAAATTGGAGCTATACACTTCGATTTTCAGCGAGATCTCAACAAATCCAAGGAGGCCTACAGCGAGGCGTTGAGGCGAGATCCCTACAACTACATTTCCCACTTTGGGCTAGCCTTGATTGCCGTTCGGGAGAAGAAGTTGGACGAGGCTCTAGAGCACGCTCTTGCGAGCCATCGGCTTTTCCCCGAGACCAGGTTGAATGTGGAACTGATCGCAGACGTTTATATGATAAAGGGCAAGGACGACCTGGCCAGAAAATATATGAGTGAGGCCCTGAGACTGCGCCAACGTGAGGCAGATATCAGTATGAAGACACCTTAGAAACAAGGGTAGTTTTTCAAGGCCGCCGAACCCGGGTATTGAGGCAGAGCCCATCAACCGTTAGGATGTATCATGCCGTTTACGCACCCTCCCGCGCTGCCTGCTTCCGAGGTCTTCGCGATTTTGAATGGATTACCGGATCCGATTCTTTTCCTTGGACTAGACGGTTGTGTCGTTGCCCTTAATGCATCTGCCAGCCGATTGCTCGGGTACGATGCTGAACAGATCCGCGGCCTTCCTCTCGATGAATTGCTCTACAGGAAAAGCCTTGGTCATCTGATCTCTCAAAAACTCCTGTCGGGAAGGTTCAAGGATTATTACACTCATTTCCGCAGCCGGAGCGGCCAATCGATATCGGTCAGCCTCAGTAGTACGTTGGTGTATGACGCTCAGGAGTGTCTGGTCGGTATCGCCTTATCTGCTCGAGATTTTCGCGACTCCGATGTCCTTTATCGACAAGTTGTTCAATCGGCGAAAATGACGGCCATGGGACACATGGCCGCGGGAATCGCCCACGAAATCAACAATCCTCTGACGAGTCTTTTGGGCACCTGCGAGCTGCTTTTAGAAGAGGCACAAACGTCGGCGAGCTTGCTTGCGGACATTGAGAGCATGCACAGCCTGGGTATTCGCATTCGAGACGTCGTAAGACGACTTTTGTCGCTGGCCCGTTCCCACGAGGAGGTCACTTACGACAAGGTTGACCTGAACGCTCTCTTGGGGGAGGCTGCGGGTCTTCTTGAGAATGAGCTGCGTGTCGCTAGAGTCGAATTGCGGACCGAATTTCAAGAGGAACTGCCAGTAACTTTGACGGATCCCCATAATCTGCGTCAGGTATTTCTGAACCTTCTGCTGAACGCATCCAAGGCCATGCCGGACGGAGGGACGATTACCTTGCGCACAAGCTTGCGAGGCGATCGGTTGTGCGCGGAAGTTATCGATACCGGTATCGGCATTCCCCAGGAGAATCTTGAGCGGGTCTTTCAACCGTTCTTCACGACGAGTGAGGCGGGGCAAGGAACGGGTTTAGGGCTGGCTCTTTGTCAAACAATCCTGCGGAGTATGGGGGGAGAAATTACGGCTTCAAGTCGGCCCGGAGAGGGCTCCAGTTTCGTCGTCCGCCTGCCTTTTCTCTATCCGGGCGCCCACGATCTGGCTTGGAAAAGCCTGCAATCCATAGGCGATCGGCGAAGCACCTCACGAGTGGGAGAACAGCTCGAGGTCCTCATTGATGGTGATTCTGGGGCAGCTGTTCTCACCCAGGACATCGGTCCAGGCGGCATCCGGATTTATCATCAGAATGAATTTTCACTGGACACAGAATCCACCCTGTCGCTCAGGCTGCTAGACGATGAACTGTTCCGGGTCCAGGCTCGTACGGCCTGGCAACGCTACGATGAGCGACTCGGACGCTATGAAGTTGGGTTCCAATTCGTCCGCCTCTCTCAAGCGGAGCAGGACCGCCTCAGCGCCTATCTCACGGAGAGTGTGCACCGTGGGGCGCCTCTGGTCGGGCGGAGACGATTTGCGCGGGTTCCGCGTTTGCTTTTCGTAGACATTCAGAAGCTGGAAGACACTGATGAGAGCAGCTCGGGTGTTATCGTCGATCTGAACCGGAGTGGGGCTAGAATCGTAAGTTCACGCACTTTTTCGGTAGGCTCTAAACTCAACCTGGTGGTGGAATTCGAGGAAGAATTGCTCCATTCTCTTCCATCGATCGTCCGTTGGTCCGGTCTGCGAATGGCCGCCACCGAGGATGACCACAAGCACTTGATAGGCGTGGAGTTTGACAACTTTTGCCCCGTCATCGAAAGTATTGTCGACTCCTATCTGGAAGAACGTAAAGTCTTGCGCGAAGAAGACCTCCTTCGGGGCTTGACGGAATTGATTCGTCCGGGTGAACCTCAGTGAGTGGCGAACAGAAAATTCTAGTCATTGACGATGAAGTCAGTGTAGGCCATCTGATTCGACGCATTCTCGAACGTAAATATCCGATCTCCGTCTTTCAAGCCCCCGAGCCTGCCCTTCAGGAACTCGAGAAAGAAGAGTTTTCGCTGGTCTTCCTCGACGTGAAATTGCATGAATCGGACGGGTTTGAGGTCTTGCAGGAAATCCAACGGCTATATCCGGACCTAAAGGTCGTCATCATGTCTGGGTTCATCGATCCGGAGATTGAAGCGCGAGCTGAAAAAGAGGCCTACCGATTTCTGCAAAAGCCTTTTGCCGTCCCTGATGTTCGCAAAATCGCGGACGAAGTATTGGCCGACCCTCTTTAGGGCGCCGATTTGTAACGTCCGAGTTCCCGAAAGTAAGGAACCTGAGACTGCAACTGTCGCAGTGACTCGGCCAGGTGTGAGGGTTGGTCGGGCATCACCAGATCGAGATAGAACGTGTACTCCCAGGGCTTGCCGGGAATCGGTCGTGACTCCAGTTTTGTCAGGTTTATACGGTGCTGGGAAAAACACTCCAAAGCCGTATATAGGGCCCCAGGCGCATCCGCTGTGTCAAAAACCACGGAAACCTTATCGATCTCCCCTTTTCCTCGAGCACGCTCGGGCCGAGTAATGACCAAAAATCTGGTGAAATTGCGAGCGTGGCTTTCGATCCCTTCAGCCAGCACCTTCAACCCGAGTCGTTCCGCGGCTTGAAGACTACTGATCGCGGCCGCTCGCACGAAGCTGTTATTCACGATATGGTCGGCTGATCCGGCGGTGTCGTACATATTCACGACCTGCCACTGAGGGTGTCGGCTCAGAAATCGATCGCACTGAGCGGCGGCTTGAGGATGAGAGTAAACCTGCTCGATATCGTCGAGTTCGACTCCGGCGTTGGCCACCAGATTGTGCTGTATTCGAACCTTGAGTTCGCCGCTGATGGTCAGATCTTCGTGCTTCAACAAGAGATCGTAGTTGACGTGGATCGAGCCGGTTAAAGAATTCTCGACGGGAACCATAGCGTAGGCGACCTCGCCAGACGAGACTCCTTCGAACAGTTCTTCAAAGGTTTCGTAGGACTTGGTGGGTGTCGAGCTATCAAAATACTGATGAATGGCCTTCTGGGAAAAAGAACCAGAAAGCCCTTGCAGACCTACCAGGTCTCCGCTTCCCTGCTTTTCCGCCGGAAGCGATGACTTCGACTTCGTTCGCCGATGCAACCCTTCCATCTGCTTGTTGACCACTGGTGCGATGACGGAAAGGTCGTTCATCAAGCGATCGAGTTGATCGGGGTAAAGCGACTGGGCCCCGTCGGAGAAGGCTTCGGGCGGATTTTGGTGACACTCGATCATGAGACCGTCGGCACCAGCGGCCAAGGCCGCCAAAGCCATGGAGGAAACGTAGGTCCGCACCCCGGTGCCGTGACTCGGGTCAGCGACCACAGGAAGGTGAGTCAAAGCGCGCAACACAGGGATTGCACTAAGGTCGAGGGTGTTGCGGGTGCTCGATTCAAAGGTGCGAATCCCTCGCTCACAGAGAATCACTTGGGCGTTGCCCGGTCCTGAGAGGATATACTCGGCGGCCATCAACAGCTCTTCGATGGTGGCGGCTAAGCCGCGTTTGAGGAGAACTGGCTTGTCCTGTTGGCCCACTTCTTTGAGAAGCTCGAAGTTTTGCATGTTGCGGGCGCCGATCTGGAGGACATCGGCGTATCTGTTGACCAGTCCAATCTGACTTGCCGACATGACTTCAGTGACGGTCGCCAGACCGAATTTCTGTCCCGCTTCCTGGAGAATCTTGAGCCCTTCTTCTCCCATACCCTGAAAAGCGTAGGGGGAGCTTCTGGGCTTGAAGGCTCCGCCGCGAAGCACGCCGGCTCCACTGAGCGCTACCCGTTCAGCGATCTCGAAAAATTTGTCACGGCCCTCGATGCTGCAAGGTCCTGCCATGACCACAACTTGAGAGCCTCCAATGACGGGCCCGTTCGGACCTAGGGACACTTTGGTGGTCTCTGGAGAGGCTTCCCGTGAGGCGAGCTTGTAGGGTTTGGAGACCCGCATCACCTGAGACACTCCGGGAAAAAGTTCAACTTCTCGGGAATCGGGTAACGAGGTCCCGACCACCGCGAGAACTTTTCGCTCTTCGCCGCTAATGGAGTGGATCTCTAGTCCGCGTTCGCGGAGTTTCTTCTCTATCCATACGATCTGGCTGGGTTGGACGTCAGACTTTAGAACAACGATCATTTGGAGCTAGGCCCTTCTTTTTCGCCGACGCGAAGTGTCGCTATCAGTTGGCGGATTTGACGGTGCAGGGAGCTGACATCGTCATCGTTGTCGATTTTGTGGTCGTAGGTCCAACGTTCCGACGCGCGATCGGAGACGTGTTCGTTGATCGGTCCGAACTCCGGTCGTTCGACCCGCACCAGCATTCCGCCGTACCCTCGAATGAGACGAGCCTCGTTAGGGAATCGCACATCGGTGACCACAACGTCGCCCACCGACAGCGTGCTTTCGAGCTTCCGCTCGGCCAACTTGACCCAGAGATCGGCGTCGAAAAGGTTACGTCCCACTTCGGTGCCGAGGCTTTGCATCAAGCGCCTCACCTCAGGGAATTCCTTGATTTCAGACCAACTTCGATCCTTGGCAAATTCTGAAAGTCTGCAGTATTGTCCATCTTCAGGCCCGGGAACTAGCGGATCCAGTGCCAAGAGGGCGCCTTTGATGGGATCGGCGAAAGCTATCCTTTGAAAGGAAAACTCTTCTAGCAAAACCTGGGCCGCCGTGTCTTTTCCCACGCCGGCATAACCACACAATCCGATTAACACCGTCCGGGCTTCTGAGCGGAACGGAAGAGAACCTGCTGTTATACGACAGGTTCTGCGGCCCCTTACCCAAACCGGAGAACTTTTCAAGGTTTTAGGGAGTCTAAGGGAGTAATAGCTGTCGCTCGGCAGTATAACTTCCGTTATGGGAGGAAAGAGTGTGGTATGGGTGAGGTGACAGAAATGGCCATTCGGCGTCCGCGCTGGAAACTTTGGCTTCGGTTGATGTTTCGGATCGGGCTTTTTCTGACTTTCGTGCTCTTGGTAGCAGGCGCGGTAGGCTTCGCATACGTCTACAAAAAGTATGGCACGAACCTCCCAGACATCTCTACCTTAGAAACCTATCGACCGGCGGAAACAACCAAGATTCTCGCTTCGGATGGGAGCGTCATATCCACGCTTTATCAAGAAAATCGAGTCTGGGCGCCCTACGACAAGTTGAGTCCGTGGATCGTGCCCGCGCTATTAGCCACCGAAGACAGCCGATATTTCGACCACAAGGGGGTGGATCCCATCGGCATCGCCCGTGTCATTTTCAACACGGCGGTCACAGGCGACGCCAGGGAAGGCGCCTCCACTATTACGATGCAGCTTTCCCGTGCCGTGTTTCCCTTGGGAGACGTCGACTGGGAACGCAAACTCAAAGAGTTGTTTCTAGCGATGGAGATCGAGCGACACTACAGCAAAGAGAAGATTCTCGAGCTTTACCTCAATCAAGTCTACTTCGGTGGCGGCGCTTACGGGATCCATAGCGCCGCTGGAGTGTACTTCAACAAGGGGCCCGGCAAACTCACCCTGTCCGAGGCCGCGCTTATCGCCGGTCTCATCCAGGCTCCCTCCAGATTTTCACCATTGGAACATCCGGAGCGCGCCTTCGTTCGGCAAGACGAAGTGTTGGGGCGAATGAAAACGGTGGGTGCTATCACTCAAGCTCAGTTCGAGGAAGCGATCGCTGAACGCGAAAAAATGAAGTTTGGTGACAGTAGCCAGCGGGCCTTCGAAGTGGACAGGTTTCCTTATTTCACCAGCTACGTGATCTCTGAGGTGTCCGCGCGATTTTCCGAAGAGGACCTCTACCGTGGAGGGCTGACCATTGTCACCACTTTGGACCCGGCCCTGCAGAATCGGTGTCAGGAGGTTCTCACCGCGGAAGTGAACGCTTTGGCGTACGAACTGAACGTGGATTCTGGGGCTTTGGTGGTGCTGGAGAATGGCACCGGCTATATTAAGGCTCTGGTCGGCGGGCTGGGATGGACGCCCAAGAATCAGTTCAATCGTGCTTATCAGACCCGTCGCCAGCCAGGCTCTTCCTTCAAGCCGGCCACTTACGGGACGGCCTTGGAACATGGCTATACACCGGAAAGTCGCATCAATGACAGCGCGGTCACTTATCAAGACGGCAGCGGCGAGAGTTGGAGTCCCAAAAATTCCGACGGGAAGTTCCTAGGAGTGATCACCCTGCGCCAGGCTCTCCAGGGTTCCCGCAACGTCGCGGCGGTGAAGTTACTCGACGCGGTGGGTGTGGACAAAGTCATCGATCTGGCCTACCGAATGGGGATCCGCTCGGCTATTCCCGCCAATCTGAGTGTGGCTTTGGGGGCCGTCGACGCCAGCCCTTTGGAGATGGCCGAGTTTTACTCGGTAATCGCTAACGTCGGTGTTCGGGTGACACCTTCAGCTATCAAATTGATCAAAGACTCCTCCGGCAAGGTTTTAGAAGACCATCGCGGCTCCGAGGGACGCAGGGTGTTGAGCGAGCAGACAGCGCTGGCCTTGATCTCCATGCTCGGCGACGTTGTGAAAGCGGGTACCGGTACCAACGCTCAAGTCAGTGGTTGGCCTATCTCTGGTAAAACTGGCACCACCGACGAGTCGCGCGATGCTTGGTTCTGTGGATTTTCCCCATACTACGTCTGCACGGTTTGGGTCGGCAATGATGACAACACACCGATGTATCGCTCGTTCGGTGGAGACCTCCCGGCTACCGTTTTTCGTCAAGTCATGAGTTTCGCGCTCGAAGGCAAGGAGTACAAAGATTTCCCCGCCTATACCCCCGGAGGCGAAGGCGCTAAGGATGTCCTTGGGCGGGGCGAAACGTCCACACCCAGCGCATCTCCCACTCCAGAATCCACCGCCACGCCCGAGGTTGAAGCGACTCCGGAGGAACAGGCCACTCCGACTCCGGAAAGCGACCCTACTCCGGGTGCCGGCGATACTTATCTGTTGCCTGAAACTCTAGACCCTGTGGGGCCTGCCGGCCGCCCCCAACCGAAGCCGGCGATCACGCCCGCCTCGGCCCTGCAGCCTAGGCCTTTTGTCACACCGGCGCCGCTCCCCGCTGAGCGCCCGCCGCCGAAGCCGAGAGTCGAGTTTCCGGCGGACTCCACGGACCTCCCGTCCGTACCCGACATTTCAGAACCGCCCGCACCGAGCGAGGTGAAACTTCCCTCATTGGAGACGCCGTGAGTTATACCCAATCCTTTCCCATCGAGGAGTCCGTGGAATTAGGACCTTTGACCACTCTCGGAGTCGGAGGACCGGCCGCCGGCTTGGTGCGTTTGACGCGTAGTCTTGACGCTCCAGCCTTTGTGGAATGGTGGATGGAGCAACAAGGCGATCGTTCGGAGGTCCTAGAGCTTTTGCCCTTGGGCGGGGGGAGCAATCTCTTGATCGCCGACGCCGGTTTTTCCGGCTGGGTGTTGAAGATGGAGAACAAGGGCCTTGAGATTTTGCGTTCGGATGAGACAACGGTTGAGATCGAAGTCGGCGCGGGAATGGTATGGGACGACCTCGTTGCTCTGACCGCTGAACGCGGTTGGGCGGGTATCGAATGCCTGTCGGGAATTCCCGGTTGCGTGGGTGCCGCGCCGGTCCAGAACATCGGAGCCTACGGTCAGGAAGTGTCGGAATCTATCAAGAGCGTCTACGGCTTTGACCTCTCTAGCGGCCAGGAGTTTCGATTTTCCACGCAGGAATGCCAGTTTGCCTATCGCGATAGCCGATTCAAACGCGAGCCTCGAGGGCAATTTCTCATCGTCTCAGTTGTGTTTGCCCTGCGGCCCAACGGGGCGCCAACGTTACGCTATCGCGACCTGCAAGAACGCTGTCGGGAACGGGCCGTGACGACTCTGTCCGAAGTTCGCGACCTGGTCCTCGAAGTGCGCCGTGGTAAATCGATGGTTTACGACACCACGGACCCCAACCACAGGTCCGCCGGTTCGTTCTTCACCAATCCCATCGTGGAAGCGAGGCAAGCCCAAGAGTTGGCCCAAGCCACCGGTATGCCAACCTATCCAGCCGGCGAGGGTAAACTTAAGCTCTCGGCTGCTTGGTTGATTGAGAACAGCGGCCTGCCCAAGGGTTTCAAGACGGAGCCTCATAGTCGGGTGGGTCTCTCGACCAATCACGTCTTGGCCTTGACGAATAGAGGCGGCGCGACGGCGGCGGAGTTACTGGAATTGGCAGAGTTCGTGACCTCCCGGGTGCAGGAAAAGTTTGCTGTCAGGTTGGTCCCAGAGCCGGTTTTGGTTGGGTTCACTTCTTAGACTCAAGACTCGACTCGCAACGACCGAAGGGGGGGCATTTTGAAAACGCTGTTGATCATCAATCCTACGGCGGGACGTCGACGCCAAGGCGTCGTTGAAGAGATCACCGCGGGGCTGCGTCAACCCTTCATCGACCTGACGGTCTATCTTACAACCGGTCCGGGGGATGCCACGTTGGCGGCGCGCCAGGCGTGTGAGGATGGCTTTGAGTTGGTGGTGGCGGCCGGCGGTGACGGGTCCATCAACGAGGTCGCTAATGGACTGGTAGGTAGCCAGGTGGCGCTCGGCATTGTGCCCGTGGGTACGGAGAACGTGCTGGCAAAAGAGATGGGGATCCCACTCAATCCCACCAACGCCTGTCAATTCTTGTACAAGAAGACTCCTCGACGCATTGACACCGGTCGGGTAGGGGACCGTCGGTTTGTCTGTTTCGCGGGCATCGGATTCGATGCCCACGTCGCCCATCGACTGAACCCGCTCAGGAAAGCATCGATGGGCGCGTTAGCTTATCTGCTCACGTCCATGGAGGCGATCGGCCCGTATCGCCGTGAAGCCAGAACGGCCGAAATTGAGATCGACGGAGAGATCGTCAGCACGCCCTACTGGTTGATGATGGTGGGTAACATTCGGACCTACGGTGGAGGAATGCAGCCCACGCCTCGGGCCAGTCTAGAGGATGGGTTGCTGGATGTCTGTGTTTTTCCGCAGGTGACTTACCCTCAGACCCTCACCCAGATGTTTCACACCACCAAAGGGAGCCATCTCAGTCTTCCTGGAATGCTGTATTTTCAGGCAAAACGCATCGCCATCACAACCACGCCCGTTGAGCAAGTACAACTTGATGGTGATCCTTTTACCGAGACGACCCCTCTTTTGATTGAGGTGGACCCGTTGAGTTTGACGGTACGGTTCTAAGCTCGGGCGCCGGGTTAGCGCTTCAGGTCCGTAGACTCAAAGATCTTGTCGGCGCTGGCCGGGACGAATCCGTCGAAGCCTTGATAACGTCTGGCAAATTCGACGTAACAGGTGGTGATCTCCGTTTTCACCCCACCGGCCAACGTGATTTCACGTCGATCGGCGATGGTGGAGCCTTGCTCTAAGAGTACGTCCGGACCGCCCTTGATACGCCCCCCGGCCATGTTCATCTCAAAGCCCGATTCCTCCAAGTAGTCCATCAGGTGTTCTAAGCTCGTGAACGTGGAAAGTTCGTTGACGCTGACGGTAAAGTGGTTCGCGCATAGTCCGTTGACCGAAACCCAAGCCGCATATTCGCTTTCCTCGAGCAAGCGCCGATAAATTTCCCTACTGGGCGGGCTCCAGAGTAGCCCAGCGTTGAGACAGAGTGGGGTCTCTAAGCTTTTGGGGTCGATTTTGCTTACCAGGTCCGCGATGATTTTCTGGGCCTCGTCGGAAAATTTTTCGGTTTCCAATTCAGAGAGAAAAATGCGTGGCCGACCGGGCTCTGGGTGGAGATAGCCGAAGGCTCGGATCTTCTTGTCGTCGAAGTTGTAAGGTGCGTACCTTTCGTAGCCAAAGGAGAGCAAGTGAGGCTCCAAGGCGTCTAAGGTGATGGGTCCGCGATCGTAGGTGCGAAAGGCGATATGATCGTTGACCCAAGTGTCCCCGCGGGCTTCTAGAAGCCCGCGGATCTTGCCCGCATTAGGGGCGATGGTCACGTACTGCTGCCAAAGGTTTTCGATGAAAGCGTCAAGAGTCATGGGACGAACTTTGGCGAAAGGTTCGGTGGAACCCTCTGCCGCGGTCCACACTTAGCCCACCGAGAAGGTGAAGGGACGTTTGCCGATTTTGTAGGTGCCGTTGTTCTTCAAGACTTTGTTGACGTGCTCTTGAGGGACGTCAACGAAGCTCCTGGTCTTACTGATGCGAATATTGCCGATGGACGGTCCCGGAATCTTGGCTGTTTTGGTAAGAAT
>JBBKWP010000253.1:0-3285 GCA_037968995.1 Candidatus Xenobia bacterium | reverse complement strand
ATCTTCATGGTCCAATGCGATTTCTGTGGTCACTCGCCCCAAAAGCGTCAGAGACTGCTGCAGAAATTTCACAGCTTGCTCAAACCTCGTGGTTCGCTTCTGCTCGACGTCTATTCGATGGCAGCCTTCGCTCATCGGCGGGAAGCGAACGGTTATGAGAAAAACTTGCTGGACGGTATCTGGTCGCCTCACCCGTACTACGGATTTCTCAACAGCTTCAAGTATCCGGCCGAGAAATTGGCTCTCGACCAGTACACTATTGTGGAACCTAGCGGCGTCAAGACGATTTATAACTGGTTCCAGTCCTTCACCCCTGAGACTCTGGCCCAAGAATTCGAAACCTGTGGGCTCAAGATCGACCAAACCTATGGCGACGTGACGGGAGCGGCCTACGGCAAGACGAAAACAGAATTCGCTGTGGTGGCGTCACGCAAAGGGTAGAATATGTTCCGGAGGCTACTACAGTGGCTTGATGATCCGGAAGCGAGCTTGAAGAATCTGATAGATACCGTAGGCGGCGAGGCCCAAAGCGACCGCAGCCAGAAGTGGTGTCCCAAACGACTGTTTCTCGAGCACGTCCAAGGCGCCTTTGACTCCGATGGCCTTGCCCGGATTTGCCTCCCATCCCGCCCTCGTGAGATAGACGCCGATGAGCCCAAAAATTGTTCCCCGAGCGACCGTGCCAAAACGTCCGATTCCGATAACCCACGACTTACGATGGGGCCCGAGATCAGAAAGATCCATCCGTTTTTCAACGTTGGCGCTCGCCCCTTTGGCGATCTGATATAAGCCAACGCCCACGAAGACCAACCCTGCCAGGGTTACCAGCCAAGTGCCCGCCGGGATGCCGAAAGCCTTGGCAACCATTTCGGGAGCGGAAGTGTCCTTCGCGGACCCGGCAAACACCAGCCGAAACGCGATGAGGCATAAACTTCCGTTCGCCAGCGCGCTCAGGAAATACCCAAATCGCTTAGCCAGTGCACCCTTATCAGTCCCTTCATGTTCTGGATCGTGGAAGGCCTGGATGAGGCGCCACAGGCTGTACCCCGCTAGACCGAGGCCAACGATACCCAAAAGGGTTCTCCCAAAGGGTTGGGTTAAGAAGGATTTCAGCGCTTCCTGGGACCCACCCGTTTGCCCACCAAGGTGGAGGGCTGCCATGGCGGCCAGAATCCCGATGACAGCGTACACGACTCCTTTGGCGACGTATCCGAACCTCGCCATGCCGTCAAGCGCTGATGAGGGTGTAGGGGCAGTGGTAACTGACATGAAAACTCCTAGTAAGGAAACGGCAAAATTGGTTGGTGATTTATTAGGGGGCCGTGTGCCTTAGGGAAAGTCTACTTTGGAAGAGGATAAGGTGGCACCAACAACAGGGTATTGTAGAGGTATCCCTGTAGGATCTGGTCCAGAGGTCGGGTCCGCCCCAGCCCTCAGTCGCGTCAGCAGCCCAGTGCGAGGCGTTCCTGCACTTTGGACGCCATCAGCGACGTCGGTAGCCAGCGAATCACAGTATCTCTCAGCGGTCGCAACAGCGGATTTTCGTAGTGAAGGGCGCCTCTAAGAAACCTCTCACCCCTGAGGATCCGTTTTTGCGCGTCTCTAAACTCGGGCTCCCAAGCTTCAGGGTCCCAGAGATCGTGCAGCAGACTTTCGGCTATGCGCTCCAATTGACTCTTCACCATCTGCGAACTCCAATCGAAGCACTCCAGCAACGGCGTTCCTAAGCCCGCTTGACCCAATGCAACACTTCCCGGAATCGGCGAAAACTCAGTCTGGACGGGGGTCTCCTCGAGGAGATAGCTGATGTTCTCGTCCGGGACGTTCTCGAACAAGGCTGCCATATCTGCACCGAACTCAGAAAAGAGATCCCTTAGCTCAGCGCTACCCAGGCGACTTCCCACCGACGTGCGGAACCTCAACTTTACCCGAACTCTTCCGTTTGGGAGCGGAAGTTGTTCCACACTCTTACCAGGTGCCGACCGAAATTCCCAAGCTTCTAAACTTAACAGATCTTGACGAACAAACGTCCAGCATGCGTTGGCTCGAGCATCTAAAGGCTTAAGGGGAGAAACCGACTTCATCAATTCCCGACCCTTGGAGCGGACACCATCGGCGAGAATCACCCCACGCCCGACCAACTCACTGCCGTCGGAAAATTCACAACTCACTTGGTCTATTCCATCTTCGCCGGTCGTGCGACGAGTTCTCAACAACTCGGTTCCCGGGCTAAGAGTTTCTACTTTTCCGTTGCGCGAGAGGCATCCCTCAGGTATTTCCATCACACGGTAGTTGGGAAGTTTGAACTTAATCAGTGTCTTGCCCCACCTGTCCCTGATCAAAGCTCTGTTGACCGTTTCTGTGGGAAAGGCTGTCCAATCTCTGGGTAACGGGGTCTCTGCGAGGACGCCAATACGCCCTCCCCCTCCGGGAAGATGCCAGATCTTTTCGACGCCTTCGAAACCCTGAAGAAATTCAAGAGCCATAGCGGCTTCCAAGGTGGAGCCCAACACTAAAAAACGCATGACCGGGCCTACCCCACGATCTCCTTTAGCAATTCCATCCGCGACGTCACGAAGAGAGGACTAAACAAGCCCCTGTTTCATCGCCATGACGGTCGCTTCTGTCCTATTGTTGACCTGAAGCTTCTGAAAGATATTGCTGATGTGGTTCCGCACGGTATGCTCGGAAATTTTGAGGTCAGACGCGATCAACTTGTTCGGCATGCCACCTGCCACCAGTTTCAAGATCTGCGTCTCTCGAGGAGAGAGGGAGGCGAACATGGCCACCTCGGGGTTCTGTTCATTCTTCGCGGAGAAACTCACGAACTCATCGAGCAGACGGTCGGCCAACAGGGGTTCCAACAAGTTTCCTTCGTGGAAAACACGGATGACGGTTTCCACCACCTTCTCCGAAGGGGTGTCCTTGGTCAGGTAGCCGCTGGCTCCGGATTTCATGGCTTCTACGATGGAGGCCAGTTCTCGGGAGACGGTCAGGATCACGATGCGGGCCGACGGCGACTGTGCTTTCAAGCGCCGACAGCATTCCATCCCGTCCATTCCAGGCATCTTGAGGTCGAGCAGGATCACGTCGGGAGCTTCGCGAGCGGCCAACTCTAACGCCTTCTGTCCATCGCCCGCCTCGGCTACGACTTCCACTTCTTCATGAGAGTTGAGGAGGCTCTTGACGCCTTCGCGAAAAAGTTGCTGGTCGTCGACCAGCATCAAAGATATCTTAGGTTTCGGCATGCGCTGTCCTTCGCTCACAATAAGTCCACTCCTTGGA
>JBBKWP010000252.1:0-5742 GCA_037968995.1 Candidatus Xenobia bacterium | reverse complement strand
CTCGTTCTTTCGACGCTCCAGGTCAGCATGGGCCATTTCTTAGGGTTAGAAGATTTTGCTTTGGGCGGGGCGGTGGCGAATCGTCCGCACCAACGTTTCGAACAGACCGTCGGCTTTTTCGCCCAACTGGTTCTTTATCGCCGTAATCTTACGGAGGTCGACACCTGGGCGCAGTTGTGGGAGAGAAATCGAACGACCATCGGCGAGGTTCTCAAGCGACAGTTCTTGCCGGTCATCACCACCATGCCGACGCCCCGGACTGACGTCTGGCTCATGTTTCAGCAGTATCAGAAAGCAAGATGGGTGGAAGGTGAAGTCCCTCAAGGTGAACCGCTCGGTTTGCGGTCCGGAGGGGTTGTAGAGAGCCCGTTGGGGCCCTGGGAATTTCTCTTCGTTGAACCGCCGCATCTTTCGGCACCGGTCATGCTCGAGGTCAGTGAACAGAGGGAGGGGATGCAGGGCATTTTTCGCTATCGAACAGCCTGTCTCACCCAGGCTCAGGCGGAAGCTTTCACCTCCGACTTTCAGGCCCGCATGCGGGCTTCACTGAACAATCCGGAACTCCCCATAACTTAGGTCGAGAGTTGTTACGCCTTGCGGTCGAAGCGGAGAGTGCAGTAGCCTAGACCGCCAACGTCGAGAATAAACCTTGAATCGATGATCGCCTTTTCGGCATCGGGGAAATGTCGGCCCAGAACCTGGCCGAACCATTGGTAGGTGGGCCGAACTTTGCGACTGATGTCCTGAGCGTGTGTCAGTTCGAGGCCGGCGCGGGCGGCGATCTCTCGGTATTCCTGAAGGTCGATGGCTGTTTGCGTCCCCCACAGGGAGTGGTCACTGTCCCAGAGACCCGCCGGGGTGCCGTCGGGCTGCACAAAGTCCGAAAGCGTCAGATTTCCACCGGGTCGCAGTATGCGTCCCACGTGGTCAAAAAACTTCTGGCGACTCGGAAAGTGGAAAATACATTCGACAGCTAAAACTCTATCGAAGCTCGCTTCGGGAAAGGTCATGGAGCAAGCGTCCCCTGTAACAAAATCGACCTGGTTGCCATGGCTGGCTGTGACGCGTCGTCTGGCCACTTCGAGTTGACGCTCGTCGATGTTGAGGCCGGTCAGATGTATCGGCGTGAACTGCTCGTCAAGGCTGGCCACGGTTCCCCCGAATCCGCAGCCGACATCAAGGACGTCTTGTCCAACGCGGACATCGGCCAGGGCGAGCATGTGTTGGCACATCCGCTCCATGGCAAGAATACTGTCCGAACGATCGATGTGGGCGGTTTCGGGATTTTCCCAGAGTCCGAAGTGAATATGGCGCCAGAACGTCTCTTCGAACTCTGGATCTTGGCAGGCTAACCGTGACAAGATCATGTCGAAGTAAGGCAGTTGGATTGGCATCAAGCCGATACCGTAGCTTTAGAAATCCTGGAACTCGGACGCAAATTCGTGAGCAAATTTACGCCCGAGGGGTGCATTAGGCTTCCGCTTCGGCTGCCTTCTGAGCTCGCCGTGCTTTGTCTTCCTTTTCGTCCTTCTGGATGCGCGCGCGCTCGGCATCGGCTTTTTTCTGAATCTCCGCCATCGCGTTCATGGCTGACACGGCGGTTTCCCGGCCGGTGTCTAGATCACTGACGGATTCGGTGTCAGGATAGGAGAGCAGTAATGTCAGTCCGGCCTTGAGTCGGTGAATTTCAGCTTCGAGCGAACTCACGATAGCGTTCTGGTCGTCCGTCAACTTGCCCGGTAGGTCTTTCTTAATGGCGGGGATGGCATAAATTTTGAGAGCGTTGTCGGCGACAACTTCGAGCTTTTTGACCCCCGCGATATAGTCTTCGGTGGAGAGTTCCCCGGCCTTAACCATAGTTACAGCGGCGTTGATAAGAGTGACGTAAGGAAGTTCCTTCGCGTCGGTTTGGGCGTTGCCGCCGCTGGTTGGGAGGCCGGTATTACTGATGACATCAATGCCTGGTTCGTCGTCGTCTACTTCGTCAGCGCTGGTGGCCAGCACACTTTGAAGAGCTCCCCAATCTTCGGCGTTTTCTTCTTTGCTTTCCGGACCCATCTTCCGACCTCCATAAATTGGGAAACTCGGCCGTATAAATACGGCCGAGTTTCTAGAATTTCTAACTTCTAGACTGTGTTGAGCAGCCTGCGAATTAGGTTATGCGCCAGCAGCGCCGCCGCCACCTGTTAGTGCTGAGACGAGCTTGGAAATAACTTCCATTGCTTTGTCGGCACCACCGCCGCCGCCGCCGCCTTTACCGCCTCCGCCTGTTACTGCTCCAATAATTCCGCCGATTGCTTGACCCATTTGAGTGACCTCCGTGTGATTTAGTATAGGTGGATTATGTCACACGTGTGATGGCAATGGAAGGACGTTTACAATCTCTTAACATGAGGAGGTCGCTTTTTAATGTTGCTCCTGGTTCTTTCCCCATGACTCTTCAAGTAAGGTCAGAGTTTGGGCGGCTTTGTTCAGACGGACTTCAATTCGACTGGATAAATCTTCAACGCCAGGATGGTTATGGGTCTCCTTTGTTGAGTAACCCCAAACCGTCTCATCGTCGCCGTCAGTCTTGACAACGTTGGTCGTTTTGGTCCAGACACCAGACCCCACATCCGATATGGTCCAGCCTCCTTCGCTTTGCTTGCAAAGTGACATTTCTCCAACATGCTGGTCCAGGAAGCCTTCCTTGTAGTCTGTGCCCTTAATGGGTCCGACCAGCACAACTCCGTCTTCTGAGTTGAGATCGAGCCGTGATCGATCGTAGTCCTTCAGGGTCTCCCAGTCATCTTGAACAGAATTGGTGACATTCTGGATCTTTTGGTGGAGTTTCGCATCCGCTAGTTTTCTGAATTTCCCAATGTCGGCAACGTTCAACTGGCCTACGATTTTCATCTTGTACGATCTCCCTTGCTTATTACGTTGATGATACAGGCCCCCTATCACAAGAACGTTAAATTGAGGGTGGGGTTCCGCTGTTGTGTCGACGGCGGGATGACTAATCTGGACCTGCCAGCGGGTGGGGCGAGGACGGCTACAAGGTAAGAACGAGGCAGCCGTCAAGGTCGGCGAAATTTCACTGCCGAGTAGCGTCCGTAGAGTGGCAATCGATCTTGAATGGCTGTTTCGTTCGGGGAGAAATTCGCCGCGCCATCTAGCTTTGCAGTTCCTTGTGAATAATCTTCCATTGCGGTGGTTTCAAGGTATGTGAAGAGGAAATCATGACCCCATTTAGCCTTGTAATTACGTGATCGACGGCGCGGTGCCTTTCTACGTCGTCTTTGAGTCAATCGTTATCGTTAAGTTAAATCAAGAAGACGCGGTAGAGGCGATGAATGAACGTTTGCTCTAGGTTAGGTGAGACGTCAGCCAGATCATAAGGGCACGAGATGACCAGCGTTTAGCCCCAAGGGAGTTTTCGTGCGATGAACCCGGAGGCCCCGTGAAATCGCTTGCAAGTGACTTATTGACAATCTGTTAACTCTGCGCAATCGGCACGGTAGTGGAGATTTGTGACGCAGGAGGCGCGGAGAAAGCAGGTAAGGTCCGCAGGGTGAACGATTTAAGTCAAAGGCAATGATGAATCAAGGGCTGCCCAGTGAGGACCTATTCCATTCTCACCTTCTGGCTGCGGTGCGTGAGGCTGTGATCGCCACCGATCTCGAGGGGTGTGTCATCTATTGGAACAAGGGAGCCGAGAAGCTCTACCAGTGGACCTCCTCCGAGGCCACGGGCAGGAACATCATGGACATGACTCCTTCCGAGATGACCCGCGACCAAGCCAGAGAAATCATCGAATCTCTGTCTCGGGGAGAAGAGTGGTCCGGAGAATTCAGGGTTCGCCGAAAGGACGGCACCGATTTTCTAGCTCAGGTTAGCAACGCCCCTCTTCTGAACGCTCAAGGAGAACAGTTCGGTATCGTGGGGAGTTCCAGCGACTTGACCGAGCGAAAAGGCATGGAAAGCAGTCTTCGCCATTCCCAGCGACTGGAGTCCATAGGCCGACTTGCCGGAGGGATAGCCCACGACTTTAATACTCTTCTGACATCCATTCTCGGCTACGCTGACCTGCTGCGTGAAGAACGCTCTTTGAATGCCGTGGAGGAGATCGCCTTAGCTGCCAAGAGAGCCGCCGAACTCACCAAGCAACTGCTGGCTTTCAGCAGCAGCCAGGTTCTTCAACCCAGGGTGCTCTCTCTGCAGGATCTCATGACCGATCTCAAGGGTGTGCTTCGCCGATTGTTGAGAGAGAATATTGAATTGATGATTTCGGTAGAGAAAGATCTGGGTCGTGTAAGGGTGGATCCAGAACAGATCAGCCAGGTCGTGAAGAATCTTTTGGTCAATGCTCGAGACGCCATGCCGGATGGCGGGACGTTGAGGCTTGCCCTAACAAACCAGAAGTCGGATGGAACCGATGGATTGCCCAACGGAAGCTATGTTGTCTTATCGGTAGCCGATAGTGGTCAAGGTATTGACGAGGAAATACTTCCTTTTATTTTTGAGCCTTTCTTTTCAGCCCAGGGTAAGGGAGAGACCGACCTCGGACTCGCAACCGTCTTCGGTATCGTGACTCAGAGTTCAGGTTACGTGAAAGCTCATAGTCGCGTTGGCGAAGGTACTACCTTTGAGGTCTACCTTCCCAGGGTCTGGGCTCCTCTCGACCTTCGGGACGCGCCGAAACCGGAGGTCATTTCACCCTCCACGACGGGAAAGGTCGTCTTGGTCTGTGAGGACGACGCATCCTTGCGCCGTCTCATATGCCGTACTTTAGCACGCAACGGTTTTCATATTCACGAAGCCTCGTGCGGAGATACCGGCGTTGCTCTCGCTGATTCGCTAGAAACATTGGACCTGCTCGTCTCCGACATCGTCATGCCCGGTCTGAGGGGAGGAGAGGTCGCGAAACGAGTTTGTGAACGTCATCCTGAAGTTAAGGTGCTGCTCATGAGCGGCTACCCCGGGCCTGAAAGCGAGCCCCTTGACCCGAGTTTTCCTTTTCTGGGAAAGCCGTTCAGCATGAGTGATTTTGTCCGTAAGATCCGCGAGCTTCTGGATAGCGGCAAGAAGCTGTCAGAACAACCTGACGCTGAGGTACAAGAGTGGGATTCCCTAATCTCTGCAGCCGAGAGTGAACCGAACCGAGTCCACCACATGGCCCATCTGCGCACGCTAACTCGCCATGACGGAGGCGCCTAAACTACCCTCTCCCAATTTTCGTTCTCCCCCAAGATTTTGTCAGACACGCGAAGTCCCGTAGCTCAGACTATCTGGTGCGTCGCAAAGACCAACGGCCGCTCGAGAAAATCGGAGCGCGCTCTTCGGTAATGCCTCCACTGTACGCCAAAGAGATTCACCAAGGGATTCTGAAGCGGCTAGTCAGTCCACCTCGATGATCACTTTGACTCTCTTCATGCTTCGTTTGGGTTGCCCAGTGTCGTCGAGTGCTGGCGTGACGATCGCCACTTTCCGGACCTGGTCCAGGACGTAGTCATCCACCTCCTGATTGCCGGAGGATCCGCTCAAATTAAAGGTCGCTCGACCGTCGGGGTCCACCACCGCCCGCAGTTGTAGAGAGCCTTGAAAAGACTCTTTTCTTAGACTCGCCGGTAGCCGTATGTCCGGCACTTCGATGCTAGACTCTCTGGCCTTGGGAGAAGGTGGAGCGGACGCGACCTCTCTCGGGGGCGTGGGAGCAGGAGGCTTGGGCTGCTCTTTGGGCGGGGCCGGCTGGGCTTGAGG
>JBBKWP010000251.1:0-6962 GCA_037968995.1 Candidatus Xenobia bacterium | reverse complement strand
CCATACGCGGGTCCCTTC
Organism: Candidatus Xenobia bacterium; assembly: GCA_037968995.1. GTDB lineage: Bacteria > Vulcanimicrobiota > Xenobia > Xenobiales > JADMJV01 > JAEXNA01. Next base: position 6,944 of record JBBKWP010000251.1, on the reverse strand, counting down.
GAGCGGGTTCGGAAATCAGCAGACAGCAGATGGCCGCGAACTGAGCCTCGTCCAACTCTTCGGCGTGGTCAGCGACCGGACCCAACAACGCCTCTCCAACGGCGTAGACGTTGGTCACTCGGAGTTGCGCCATCAGGCAGCCCAACTCGGTGGGACGCCCGTCTTCCAATAAACTCGATTGGGTCAGCACGGCGGCCAAGGCCTGGAACTCATCCCAGTAGGAGGGCTTATCAGATTCGGCCAACTGCTCATAAAGCTCACCACATTCGTGATAGGCCGAGCAGCCGTGACAGGGGCTGGCGGTTCGTTGAATGTTGAGCTCGGAGGCTTCTTGCTCAAGCTCTCTACGTTCCCGAACCAAGAGCTTGACGTTCGAATCTGGGGCGCGCTCTAAGGATCTATTGTAATCACGGATCATGCCTTTGAGGGCTCGTTCGCGTCCTCCGGTCTTAAGGTAAGCCTTCCGGTCACCGCGCTCTCCTGGACAAGGAGGCTCGAACTCCTCACCCAAGCGTGCCACGTCCAGTCCGCGCCGTTCTTGGTGCCTTTGGTGCAAGTACTGACCAAATGATCGGTCTAGCAGTTCTTTCACGGCCTCCAGTGGACGTGTCTGCAAGAGATTCAAAACCATTCCGTAGCTTGGTTGAAAATGACTTTGCAGAGCTTCCGGGGACGCCTTGGCCAATCGAATGACCATCTCTACCGGCTCTTTCGGGTGGGCCCCGATCACCACATTGCCGTCGGTGTCCTTTCCTCGACGCCCGGCGCGGCCTGACATCTGCAGCATCTCGCTGCCGGTCAAGGGCCGTAATCCGTCACCGGTATATTTGGAAAGGGCGGAAATGATAGTGGTCCGAGCGGGCATATTGATGCCTGCGGCTAGAGTCTCGGTCGCGAAGACCACTTTGACTAATCCTTGAGAGAAGAGGCTTTCCACCAGAGATTTCCAGAGGGGTAGAATTCCCGCGTGATGGACGGCCATTCCCCGTCGTAAAGAGTCGAGGTGGGGATGTTCGAGAATTTCGGGATTGGAAGCGGCACGAGCCAGTACCGCCTTGTCCAACGCCTCACCCTCAGCTTTACTGAGCATCACTGCCCCTCTTGATTCTTCCAAGAGCTTTTCGCAGCCCTTCCTGGAAAAAACGAAGTAGATGGCCGGCAGCATGTCGCGTTCATCAAGTCGTTCTAGGAGTTTTCGAGGGTCACACAGGCCGGCCCCCATGGGGCGTCCGCCATGACGGCGCGGAGGCCGGTCATCCTTGTAACGCAGGAGACGCGGATTTATGGTTCTCCGGTCAGCAGATTTTCGCACGAAAACATCTAGCAGGTCGCCTTTGCGAAAATAGAAGTGCCGCAATGGAACGGGGCGGAAGTCCGTGCTAATCAAGGTGGTCGGGCCGTGGATTTCTTCTAGCCAACTCCGCATCTCTTCGGCGTTGGCCACCGTAGCGGACAGACCGATAATCTGAACTTCTTTGGGAGAATAGATGATCGATTCTTCCCAGACGGTGCCGCGATCGGCGTCGTTCATGAAGTGGCACTCGTCCAATATGACCGAGGCCACCCGGGCCACCGAAGGTGTTTGATTGGCCTCGTTGGATGTCCCGTAAAGCATATTGCGGTAAACTTCCGTCGTCATGACCACGAGTTCGGCCTGACTGCGAACCGAGACATCTCCCGTGGAAAGGCCCACATAGGTCTCGCCGAACATTTCACAGAGATCAAAGAACTTCTGATTGGACAGAGCTTTGAGAGGCGTGGTGTAAAGACAGCGCTTCTTCGCGCTCAACGCCGACATCATAGCCCATTCCGCGATGGCGGTTTTTCCGGCTCCGGTCGGGGCGCAAACTAAGACATTCTCACCTCGGTCGATGGCTTGGCAAGCTTCCTCCTGAAAGGAATCTAGGGGAAACTTAAAAAAGGCGTCACGGTGAGCATGCATGGCGCCCCCATTCCCTGCCTAACAGCGAAGGCCTCTCTTTTGCTTGTCTGTGCCCATGCCTGGGAAGCCGCGCCTTTTATTTCACACCTGCAGATGTGCAAACAGACCTGGCCGCACTACCCGTGGAGTGTTTATCGGGGTTCCGGAGACGACGCTGGTATCTATCTCATCTTGACGGGAACCGGTCTTGGGGCTTCGGGTATGGCCGTGGCGTGTTGGTTAAGTCACTTTCTCCGAGATGGGCGGGCTGAGGAAGGCGGCGGTTTGATGACTCCTCCCCTCGTGGTCGCAAATTTCGGAACCGCGGGGGCCTATCCAAAAACCTGGAGTCCGGGGCAGAGTCTACTCATCCACAGGGTTGTTTCACCCGCAGGGACCTCAATCTATCCGGAGATGGCGCTTCGTTGGAACGGGGAAGAGGCGGAATGCCGCACGGTAACCCAGCCGCAAAAAGATATTTTGGAAAGCGATCGGCTTCGAGACCGACGGCCGGTTTTCGACATGGAGGCGTACGGGGTGGCCGAGGCCACACAGAGGTTCCTTTCCACATCGCATCTCTGCTTGGGGAAGTACGTGTTGGACATTGTGGGCAGCGAAGACTTGGATGACTGGCGCGGCTTGGCCTCAGAGCACTCGTCGAACTATGCGCTTGAGAGCCTCAAGTTTCTGAGTTTCGCCCGGCACCTCCAGACCTTTATAGCCGACGATGGACGACGTCAAAAGACGTTGGCCGCCCGACTTTGGAGTCAAGACAGGTTGAAAGAGATCCTAGAGGTCTTGCCGCTCACCGTCACCCAGCAGCGTGAAGTGTCCTCGGCCCTCATGATGAAGGCATGTAGGCCCCAAAATGCGGAGGGCGGATCCGAAGGCTCCCCGCAGATCTCGGCGCTCTTGAAAGGCGTCGCGCCGACCACCAAAGCCGAGGTCAAAGCCCGTTTGAAGGCGCTCCTGGATGGGCTGCGCCAACCTCAGCATACGTAGGCCAACCCTCTGATCGTGCCATCGATCGGTCGTTCCCACTCCGAGGATTCCCCCGAGCCCGCCAAGAAGGAGCACGATCCACCGTGGATACAACGAAAAGAAGCTCCCATCCGACTCTCGCGCCCATTTCTCACATCTATGTGGAGACGGGAGTGTGGGACCACCCTAGAACCGCGCGGATCAAGGAGCGTTTCCCGAAGGCTCAACTCATCGAGATAGAGCACCAGCGAGAGTTGACCCAACGAAGGGGAGCCGTCTGGAGCTATCAAAAGCGGACTCCCAAGCTCGTCCTAGCCGAGGCAAGCGAGCCTCACCTTTATCCGTGTTCGGAAGTGGCGCCTGATTTTGGTCACGCGAATTTTTATTACGCTGTCCCCATGCAGAACTGCCTCTACGATTGTGAATATTGTTACCTGCAAGGAATGTACACCTCGCCTCACATGGTACTGTACGTGAATCAGGAAGAGATGTGGCAGGCCACTCGAGACAAGGCTCACGCGCTCGGCTCGCTCTATCTCTGCATCGCCTATGACAACGACCTTCTGGCAATGGAGAGCAAACTCGGTCTGGTCTCTGAGTGGGTTGAGGCTCTGCGCGCCACGCCACAGATCATCGTCGAAGTCCGAACCAAGAGTGCGAACTTTAGAGCATTGAAAAATCTCGCTCCGTCCGATGGCGTTATCTTGGCGTGGACCCTGTCGCCGCCGGCGGTGATCGACCGATTCGAAGCCAAAACACCCCCATTCCAAGCTCGGTTGGACTCTATGATCGCGGCGATCGCCGCGGGTTGGCGGGTGCGATTGTGTCTCGACCCGCTACTTCCTATCGCCAACTGGCGCCAAGAATACGAGACGCTCTTTGCGGCTTTAGACGCTACGAACCTGTGGCCGAAAATCGAGGACGCGAGCTACGGAACCTTTCGAATGAATCGCGACTTTCTTCGACAGGCCCGCAAGGCGCGTCCCGACAGCACTCTCATTCACGGGGCCACGGTACGAGACGAGCGCGGTCTTTTGGTCCTGTCCCATCCCGAACTCCAAGAACTCTTAGACACGGTGGGAGAAGGCTTGAAGAGTCGGATGGATTCGGCGAAGGTTTATCTGACCTAGAACCTCTCGGGTCAAGAGGTGAGGTAGAGGTTCAAGTTGCTGGGGTCACTTCTCAAGCGTTGGCTGGATTGAATCGGGACCCTTCTAGGGCTCGCCACCATTTGGCCAATTCATCGCGACCCATCGCTCCCTTTGCGACCGACATGGCGGCCCCTTCGAGTTCTTGGGCGGGCGGAAACGCTTCTTCTCCGTTGGCCGCCCGAAATACCAAAGCGGCTAACGTGCCCACGCGCTTGTTGCCATCAACGAAGCCGTGATTGGATATGAGAGCGAACATCAAAGCGGCCGTCATGGCGGCAAAGTCGTCATGCAAATACTCGCCCCCGAATGACGCTCGAGGCGCGGCGACGGCGGAGTCGATGAGCGCGATGTCGCGGACTCCATCCGTCCCGCCTTCCTTGGCGACGGTATCTTGGTGAATCTGGAGAACGTCGTCGAGATTCAGAAAAACGGTATTATTTGGCAAGGTTGGAAAGCATCTCTGGATAGCCCGGCTGGGCTCTGATCTTAGCCAAAACGTCGGTCACTTTTTTCTGACCCAATCCGCTATGAACAGGCCGAACAACAAGGGAACCACCGGTTACCGTCAACTGAAGGGGAGTCTCCGGGTCGATTCCCAATTGGTCCATCAAAGCCTTATCGATCACAAGGGCGTGACTGTTTCCTCGCTTTTGCAGCGTCTTCACCAAACTGTTTTTTGCCATAACTTTATGTTACCACGATGTGGTATCCCCGTCCACGCTGGCTAGAAGCCGCCATTAGCTCAAAAAACTGCTGTAGGAAATCAGCCTGTTCCGTCCCACTTGAGGCTTCGAGGATGATCGGTCAGTCTCTTGTGACTACGATGCTGAAAGCAACGTCATCCGCGTCACAGAGAACGCAAGCTCTTCCGACGGCTTTTCAGAAAACATCGCGGAGTACGACGACTGCCAGATGACGACGGGAATCTCTTGACGAGGGCCCAGACCACGGTGGGCTCGACGGACGTTGAGACCATCACTTACGGTTGGGATGACTTCGATAAGCTGATCTCAGTCTCTTCAGCTCTCAACGGTGTTCCAACCACCGATGCCAAGCAGGAGAACTCCTACTCGGCCAACGGTTTCCGGCGCAAGAAGAAAGCCAAAAGCGGAGCCGTCACCACCGAATACTCCACGGGTCTTGCGACCGCCGTGGCCAAGACGGGAACCGACGCCATCTCTTACATCCAAGGCCATCATATCCTCGGATATGAGCTGGGCGGTGACTTTTTCTGGTACCTCACGAACCATCTCGGGTCCGTGACCGACATCGTCCGAGGCACCGACGGCGCGGTTCTGCAGTCTGACACATCTTTAGGAACGCTCAAAACCACCTGGCAAACGATACACCAGGTAACTACCGAGCTATTCAAAGCCTGGCCCAGGATCCAAGGGCTGTCCTCGGTCCAGACATGCGTGGGAACCTTTGGAGTGCTCGAAGTTTACGAGATGGAAGTCAACTCTGGGTTCAAACGAGAGGAAACAGTATCATTAACGCAGGAAGAAATATGGTGCCGCACACCTATAATCCAACGACCGGCTTGTCCCGTTACATAGGGCCCTAAAAGGACAGATGTTCAAGAAAGAGAGAATATGGAAAATTTAGCACAAGATGAAGCATATCGCTCGATGTACTATTACTTAGAAGACTACTACAAGCTCACCGGGTCTGACGAAATTGGTGGAATGCTTGGATACATGGCTCTTTTGGAAGATGGGTCTCCAGCCGATGCGGCTGTTCTAGACGATTGGCGAAATGCTGTTGCGAGAGCCAAGAAAGACGTTGAGTCCATAAAGTTCAAAATCATTAGCAATGATGAATGAAAGTCGACAGAGGTGCCTTAGCCTTTAGAAAGGCACCTGACCCCCTCCCACGCCTCCACGCCTCGGGAGGGGGTCTTTTTTCGTCTGGCCACCGGAAGAGAAGAGAAGTCAGTAGAAAAAACCCCTTGACCAGCCCGCCGGCGGGGGACCGCCTCTGGCTTGGGGATCGTCTTTTGCGGCAAAAGACGAACCGGCTTCGCCGGTTTGCTCTCTTGCCGGGCCTGAGTTTTGCCTGAAAGAGACCACTGGTCCAGGAACTGGTCCTCACCGCTCGAGATGGAGCAAACGACAAAGTCTCTACCGGCGGGCATTTAGCGCGTGCAAGCAACGCGCTACGAAGTCCGAGACCATGAGGCCCTGGGTCTCTGGATGCCCTTTATGGGTACGGATGCGAGAGCGTCTGTCCACCCCGAAATGCCCTTGGCGAGGAAGGCCCACTCCTCATGGACTCCTCGGAGCTCGTCATTTTCTCTCGTTGGTCGGAACGGTCTGGCCCTTCGCGCGGAAGCTCAGAGGGTCGGGGGTGACTGGAGCGACCAAGCTGGAAGGGCGCAAAGGCTCGGGGAAGCTCGATCATGACCCGTCGGGAACGGCTTCGTCTTTCGACTCACCCTTGAGCGTCGGCCTGCCGCCGGATTGCTTCGGTCTGGCCAAGGCCCGGCAATGACACGCGGCTCTCCACTACCCAACCAATGACGAACCCCGTCATCCCGTGCGGGAAACCGCGTTGCCTGAACCCGACCCTGCACTCGCGTCTTCCGCCCATCGATGCTGGTGGGAGTCGTCTCGCTTACCGGACCAGCCACACCAGAAGTCTAACCATCCCGCCACTCCCAGCCGGTGGGTGCGATGGAGATTACGACCCTCGCGATCACGAAAGACGAGTTTATCCGGCGCTTGGCCGCTGATCCGCAGGTGGCCTCGATGAACGTTCTTGTGACAGCCGGAATTATGTGACCTTGGCCGTCTCAGCCTGATTTCAGGAGGGTTTGCACAGTTCGCGCTGGTAGAAGTTAAAAACGTTGCCATTACTGGCTTCGCTTGTTTTTGACTGTTCCCGCCGGCCGT